>CAMPJF010000001.1 GCA_946886725.1 uncultured Candidatus Saccharibacteria bacterium
CGGTGGCTCTCTGTTCAGGAATTTTGATTATATCGTTTATATATGCTATAATATAATTTGCACGTTACCTATCGTCGTACCTTAGGAGCAAAGTTGGATTTTAGCAACAACGCATTGTCTGATCGCGATATCGAAATGATAATCGCAGGATGGGACGCCATGAAGCCAAAAGAGCCCTCTCAGCCGGAACCGCAGTTCGTCTGGCCGCAATCCACCGGCCTTCGCTATTTGATCCGCATATGGATCTGGGAGCGAAAAATGAAAGCGTCATCTTGGGATTCTTTCTATCAACGCTACCAGCAGTGGATGTTTATGGTCACCGAGCATTACAACTTTTTGGTTGGCCATCAGGATCGTCATCAAGAGTCGCAACTGATGCGCCTTTGGGAGTATCAGACGCAAGCTCAAACGCGGCTGCGCCTCAATGCGATATCTCAGGATGAATGGGATCGACAAAAATCATCTGTATAAACGCCCTCTACGGAGCAGAAGAGACGAATGAAAATTCGTAATCTCACTGGTTCGCTAGTGGGCTCTTCTGTTATTTGGATTAATGCTAATTAAAAAGCCCATCCCCAACGAGTGGTGCTCGATTGAGAATGGGGTGTCTCGGGCGGCAATTGATCCGCCCGAGACATTATATTTTACACTCCAGGGCAAAGTGCCGTTGTCGCGGCGATGTACAGGCTTGATACGTCAGATTCATTTTTGCCGTACTCACCATTTTTAAACCGCTTCATGTACTGCGTAAAGCCGAAAGCATTGTCCTTTTCAGCAAACGAGCACGCCGCTAATCCGGCAACGCCGATGTCAGCGAAGCTTAATGAGCTCCATGCTCCGCTTGAAACGAACGGGCTGTTGGCGTAATCGATGAGATTGTCGCCCCACTGATTGAATGCATTTTGTACATCGGTTTCGCACGACTGCTCGGGTCGTTCAAGGGCATCGCCGCAAGTGTATTTCTTGCCGTCGAACTCGATCGTCTTGCTGCGATCGACACCGTCCGTCGTGACCGACGGCGTCACCTTTTCGGTTGTCGTGCTTTGATCTGTATTGCCGCACGCAGTAATAGATACTGCGAGCGCTGCAATCATAATCAGTGCCTGGTAATGTTTCATGTTCAATCCTATCTAGTCGTGATTCAGGATCGTATAACTATACAACATGAAATGATATCTGTAAACAATATGAAAAATCAGCCGATTGGCATCGCGACACTGTGATGTGATTGAAGTTAAATAAAATTCAGCTTTTGCAATGTCGATCTTGTTGCGGGACCTATTGCGGCGCTCGCTAAATCATCTGCAGTTAACCACGTAGCGTCACCATAATCATCTTCAAAAGTAAGCTGCGTTTCTTGCGCTGAAGTGTTTAATTGTACTTTAAAATCATAAAAGTTCATTTTAACGATGACCCGTTCGCCGGATTCTCGAAGTGTTTTTTCACTTTCTCCAACCGATTTACCGTCAATCTCGGTAATGACTGCATCGGAGATATCGATGCCTGTCTCCTCTAGGATTTCTCGGTGAAGAGCATCTTGTTTTGATTCATCACCTTCTATGCCGCCGCCGGGTACGACGAGCTGATCTTGATATACGCCACCTTTTTTATTATGTCCAAGTAAAACCTTACCTTCAGAAGAAAAAATAAATGCACCAACAATATCTCGTTCTATAGTTCTCATCGTTTTAGTATAGCAAGGCGAACGAGTGAATCATGTATTTTATTTCGAAACAGGATTATATATGGATGGTTGGCCGATGTTGATTGGATATACTGAAAAATCGTACGACTATTTAATACTTAGCTGCGATATTTCATGTGCGGATTTGCCCTGGAGTTCAAGTGTGCTCGTAGTATTCTTTTCAATTATTTTACCGACCAGCCAAACACCTACCTTGTAGATGATCCATTTTTGATTTAATTCTGGGTTATAGAATGCCCATTTATGCCATACGGCTCTATCTTCAAAATATTCGGTGCCTACATTTTCTAACTGTCGATACCAGCTAGTCAGTTCATCCTCGGAATGCTGGCTAAAGTCGGCGTACGTAGCGTTACCGCCGCCGTACTCGCGCTCAAATGTGACCGCACATCCTTCATAGATTGCAGCTTCCAAGGCTGTGAATGGTGATTGCTCGAACGTAAAACCCTGATTAATATGAAAAAGCTCGTGGAATACTACTGCCCGCAGGTTCCGCAGTTGACTAGCAGTGTCGGAAAAGTTTCTTGCAACGGCGATGTTTAACTGACGGGGTGATTCAGCGAATCCGCCAACCCCCGATTGTTCTTCGGCACCATCTTCCGTAAACTTTACGGTTAATTTGTCCGGCAATCCCACAAGCAGCTTGGCCGCTTCACCGTATGCTTTACGGATAGTGGGGACATACGCGGCTTCAAATGTTTCATCGTAAAATTCTATATGTATCATAATTGTTCCGTAATTAAACTGCTTAACGCTACCTAATTATATTGTCAAAGTTGTATTAATATAGCAAACAATCAGTTCTGTACGAAAACAAAAGCCCCGCATCACTGCGGAGCAATTGCTCAACGAAGTAATGCGGGGTAGCTAGCCTTCGATACCATTGCCTGAAGTTCGAGGGGTGTAGAATGCGGATGTTACGCGTTCGGCTGCCAGTTCAACAGAAGTCATGCTTCTTTCTACGCGCTGCGCCTTTTCTCTCCACAATGCGGTCGTTTCTTTCATGATTTTTGAAAGAATACCGAGAATCTCGAGACTGATGTGCGTTGCCCAGTGTGCTCTATGAGAGAAAAAATCCGCCATCGTATCAACGCTCAGCTGCGAGACGGAGTAGACGCCGTTCCTGTCAGTAACAAGCAGCCACAGTACCGCAGTTCGAGTGCACGCCAGGTATAAATAATCCTGTCCTGTCGGAACGGATGAGCTGACGTCGTAGTGATGAATTGTCGTAAGAATTTCTCGTGCTCTTACGGAGTGTAGCAGTGAGTCGTTTGTTACCGGCGATTCTTTCATTGCCCACATAAGTCTGTAGTTCTCATGCGCTTCGGGCGGGCGGTTACCAATAACATCCGCAAGCACACCAGCGCTCATGAGATTCTCGCCAATATTAAAAAGCAGTAACGCAAGTTCCCTATCATTCGGCGGCGGCATTGTCGTGCCGTCTCCGGTTAAAAAAGCAAGCATCATTGAAGCTTGGTCATTGAACGTATCCACGATGACTCCTAATTTTGAGGTGCGTATTCATCAAGACGTGTCTATCTGAATCAGTAGCGGCTCTACTGTATATTTGATTATCGTTCTATAACTGATTAATGCAAGCATAACCGTTACTGTCTAATGTGGGGCTTAGACGCTATTAACCGTTCTATCTGGCGTAAGATATCGCGACTACAGTACGTACGATCACTATGTGACAAGCCCTGCCGCTAAAGTATTTTCGCATGCCAAGCGAAGGTTGCCGTACTACTAGCGCCCGGACTAACGTCAACATTTATAGTGAAATTCGTAGCATCAATTGTATTCACCCAGAATTTAGTTGCCGAACCTATGCTATTGGTTGGTGATATCACGATATCTTTGGCAGCTGGCGTGACGGACAAGCCGTGTGCTACCACTACAGTGGTGGGCCCGCCAGAAATAACGGTGGCTGTGCCAGAATTCTCTGTCAGCCAACCAGTGTTAATAAGGACTAATGGCTTATTGGTGCTCGATCCGTTATTGTTGACCGCCATCGTGCCCCAGTGACTTGCAGGCCCAAAGCTGTTACTCGCTACATTGGTGTGCTGCGAGGCGCCGTTTGACAGGTTGACTGCATAACGAGGTTTGTTTGCCGACAGACCGGCGTTGTACAAGAAATTACACCCGGTTACGACGACACGTGATATGGCGTTGCTACTAAGGCCCGTTAATATCAAGTGATCATATGTGTTATTCGTAAACGTCCCATTGGTATTGAAAATGCATCCCGTAATACTGACATCAGAGAAACCAGTAGTCGCTGAATCGAGGATGAGGCCGTGGTGAGCATTTTGCTGAAAACGACAACCGACAAAGCGACTGCGAGAACCGGCGTTATTTAGATAGGCGCCGTAGCGCGTGTTCGACGCAAACGCGCTAGATGTTGCGGTGATACTTGACTGAGTGGTCAGCAATCCGTCTTGATTCTGCATAAAGACACAGTTGGTAATCATGTTATCAGCCGCATCGCTGTCAAAATATATACCAGCCGCTGTATTATAGCCGCTATCGGAAGCGATAAATTTATTGCGCTCAGCCGGCCATCCACCGTAACCTTGCACACGTATACCATTACCCGTGCAATTATTGACAGTCACGTTATGTATCTGACCTTTCACTGATCGGAATAAAATACCGTCGACATTCGTTCCGATTGAGTCACCGTCAATGGCAAGATCCTGTATCTTCACCCCATAGACTGTTCTGTCGTTTGCCGTCCGTTGTACTCGAATAACTGATCCAGTAACGCCAGCAGCCGCTTCAATGCGAGAGCCGGTGCCTACTTGGGTTGCACCGATTCGGTTTCCAGCTCCAGCGCCGATAAGTGTGGTGTTATCCTGAGTAATGATAAGCGTCGCTGATATTTCGTACTGACCTGGTGGCAGATACACTACTCCGCCTGTGCTAGGTACGGCATCAAGCGCCGCTTGGATGGCCGCGGTATCATCGGTCGATCCATTCCCGCGTGCATTATACGGTGCTTCTTTTACGTTGATATAATAGCCTGCTGGCTCGTCGAATGCATTGGCATTGCCACGAATATATGCAGGTAAAGAGGTTGAACCGTTATTATTAACTGGCGCCGTAGCGATTTGCACAGTACCTATATTAAATTGCGGACTTGCAGCAAATGAATTGCTGACGATAACCGTTCCTTGTGCGCATGAACCGCTTAGATTAATGCCATAGCGGCATTTATTTGGACTGACCGAACTTTTGTGGCTGAATACATTGCCAACTATCATCGTGCGCGCTACGCCGTTGCTAAATGGTCCTTGAATGATGATGTGATCGTAGGTGTTATCTATTGAATCGCCATTTGTTGAGAACCCATTGCCGGTAATCTGAATGTCAGAGTATCCGCCGTTGGTGGAGTCGATATTTACCCCGTGCTGCCCTGCGCCTTCGATCTTGCAGTTTGCGATCTTTGTCCGACTTCCTCCACCGTCAAAGAAAATGTTATATCGTGCAGCGTTGTAAGTGTGGCATCCCGTAATCTGCTGTGACGCACCTTTAATCACGATATTATCATTATTGTTATAGAGCGTGCAGTGCACCAGGTGGTCGTCCGCAGCGTCAGAATCAAATAAAATTCCCGCTGCTGCATTATCGCCCATTTGGCAAAAGGCCACCTCGGTGTCGTACGTATCCCAGCCGCTAGGTGAAGGATAGCCTAATACGCGTATGCCATTGCCGCTGCATCGGTGTACGTGGACGCGATTGATATGTCCTCTATTAGAGCGAAACAGTATGCCGTCTATCGCTGTGCCAAGTGTTGCGCCATCGACAGTGAAGTCCCTCAGTAACACTCCATACACTGGTCTGTCGTTTGCGGCGCGCTGTACTAAGATTATAGCCGTGCTAATACTTCCTGTAGCCTGTAATTTTGTGCTGACACCTGTCTGTGTTGCACCTGTTCGCTGACCCGCGCCAGCACCTTCAATTTGCGCATTGTCATTTTGTACCAAGATGCTTGAAGTGATGTTAAACGTACCCTCGGTCAATACTAATTTGCCGCCATTTGCCGGTAATGCCGCCAGTGCGGCGTTTATTTCTACCTCGTCACTAACGCCATCGCATACGTAATCGGCACCATTCTTACTAGCTATCGTCGCATCGCTTGCGGCTACAACAAGAGTCGCAGACCTATAGCTAGCCATCGTTGGTAACTGCGACGAAACCACTCGGCCACCACTATCTAGTGTGGCAACGCCATTTGCGATTGCTTTTTCAGAAGCTGGTATGTATGACTGCGAAAGTTTTGCCGGAGAGATCGATCCGTTACCGATAGAGTTGCTGACCGCAGATGATTGCAGTGTACCGTCGGCATTATGTGCCTGATATAAAAAGTCATTAAGGATATCGCCCCAGTTTCCACTATCGCCACCTGGCGTTGGTAATCTAGACATATTTTCCATTCCCCATATGCTTATATTGCACGTAGTGTAACACACCCGCCTATATACGCAAAATGTTCACAATCGATCTATTCCGATCTTTGCGCAAGGTACTGCAGGTTCCATTCATTTGACGATCGGGTAAATAAACTGACGGATGCGTTTGGCGTTTCGGTCTCGTAGGTTTGCTTGTGCGGCCAGTTATGAATAGTCGAGGCAAGGCAGCGTATAGCAACTCCGTGCGTAAAAATAACGCCGGTGACCATTTCGTCATTGTTTGCGTGACGATCTGCGATCGTAGAGATTGCATCCAACATACGATTTCCGACTTCGTTCATCGATTCGCCGCCATCAGATTTAAAATCTTTGCCTAGTAATTCAATTTCGTCAAGCACTTGCGTGGTGTATGTATCCTTGCGGTTACGCCCGACCCACCGCCCCTGATCTAGTTCTTGCAGGTTGTCATCGACGGTAGGCTGTCTATCTATGCCCATCTCTGCTAAAGCGTAATGAGCAGTCGACAAGGTGCGAACGGCTGGTGATGAATAGATAAAGTCTGGACGAATATCATTAGCGAACAGATAACGACCCAGCTGCTTCGCTTGTCGTATACCTTTTTCTGTTAACGGGGTTTCGTTACTTCGCCCACCTATCAGATGGCTGCCGCTTGCATTGGCGGCCGATTCCGCATGACGAATAATGTAAAGGTCGATTTTGGGTGCTGTCATAGCATAACTATAGCAAATAAATATAATTACTGCGGGGCTACAGCCCATCCGCCTTAGTCCAGTCGGTTGCCAAGTCAAAACCGTACGGATGCCGTATTGCAAAGCCGCCGGTGTCATAGACCTTACCCGGTCCCATGCTAGTATCGACTACCGTGCATCGTGGATAGGCGGCAAAGTTTGCCGCTACAAGCACATACCCGTCTTGATCGATTTTTGCGCCATCAGAGCGAATAGTATATGCGCCTGCCGTTCCGCAGCTTTTTATTACTATATTCATTGGTAAATCGTAATATGTCTCTCGATGTGCAACGCCGTCGGCATCGACATACACGTGTGCTCCCTTTGAGCTCGTTAAGGCGTTTGGCTTTGGTTGAAAGCTAATGCGTTGCGGTGTTTCTACTTCGGCACGCGACACCGTCAGGTTGATATGCGCGCCGTTCATATTCAAGTCACTTTGCGTGAACATCGTTATGTCTTTGGGTCCAAGCGTGGCCAGTCCGGCCTCTTCTAGTATTTTGTTTGGTGACTGGGATGATGTCATTATTGTTTGGCGTATCGCACCATCGGTAACCGCGACTGGGCGTGATCGATAGATGATGATATCGACGTACGACTGCGTAAGACTCGTTTCGACTACTGGATCGACGATATCATGAGGATCAAGTGTAATTGCGGCGGATCTTAAGGCTTCGTATACCGTATTAGCTGAAGTCAAGATAGAGCGCTCGGCACCGCGGTCATAAAATGTGATCAACCGCTCAGGTTGCGAAGGTGTTAGTGACTTCACAATTCCATACATCATTATTAGGAGCGCGAGTAGAATGGCGCCGCCCATCAATAGTAATCGTTTTGTTATCATTCGCTGCATTTGCTTTTTCACTATCTTATTCATACCCCAAGCCACTTAATCATATGCGCTTATAAAGCGACTTAACAGTGATCCCCTCGCAGTACCGCACCGCCTTCACCGGCGCACACGCCACACTCGGGCGACATCGCATGACACCCGCTCCTTATTGCACTTTCACTTCGATCAGGATGCGAATAATTTTCGACATATTTATACAGCTTGCCGTCGACGAAAATGACCTTTGAGGTAGTAAGCAATAGGAATGCACCAAGTAGCAGCAGGCATATTACACCGATCACAGATACTGTAAGTATTTTTTGTATTTTCCTCATATGTAAGGTCATTCCTGTTACGTTTAGCATTTGAATTTAGTATAGCAAACAAAAACCTCCATAATTCTTTTACTTTCAGTGTCCTTACACCTAAGGATCTAGTGCTTTGGCGGATCGGGCGGGCGCTCTACATTTATATCTGTAACTATATAAAAAAGTTTTTGATCGTAGATTATACCGTTCTATTTACGCTCAATTCGTGTGGCCGTATTTAGTAGGATCGAAATGACTCTTCTGCCCGTCCGGCACCGCTACCTCTAAAACTGCGTATTTTCTAAAAGAATTATCAGGCTTTAGGATAAGCGCAGATCTGAGTGATTCAATACTGTCATGATGTTCGTACGCAATGGCAGATAACCCGGTTGGTGTACGCTCAGAATGTATGGCTATCCACTGAATGGGTCGTATGGATTTATGAAGGAATGAAGCGACGATACCATTTGGTAGTTTAGATAATTCGCCTACGTAATCAGTCTCTACTACGATGTAGTATGTGTCATTTACGAGACAAAGATAATAGGCCTCGTTCGGATTTTCACTTCGAGCTTTTTCAACAGAATGTACGTCGTACTTAGTAGTACCCTCGAGATAATGGCTGAGTATTGAAACGGTGGAATCGAACATGTATGTAGTATAGAGTACTTATTGAAAAGGAGCCAGATTAAAGACATGGCTCAGGTCTCGATTGTTACTCCAAGTCAACTACGGGAATGGTCTCGCCTGGTCGGCGTTTGTACACAAGCTTTCCATCTTTAATGACGGCGTGACCATGCCTTTCATCATCCATACCCACCGCAATCGGTTTATAGAAAATTTCCAGTTCACCATCACCTCGTCTTCGAGAAAGCAATGGCAAGCCATCGAACGTTCCACTTTTCATGGAGTAACTCGAACGTCCGTATCCCCCAGTGGCGCTCCCTCGGCTGTACGACGATTGACCTTGCCGATTCAATCGCCGGAAGTATCTTTGGTTGCAGGATTGACAGGTGCATGAAGCGTCCCGTTCACATAACATTACAAACACATCCTTCAAGATGCAATATGTAGTCGTCGAAACTACGCGTGCGAAAGGCAGATAACGTCCCTTCTCGCTAGACATTAATCCAACTAAACCAAAAAAAATATAACACGGAATAAATCAAAAATTAATTGCAATACGATAAATTAACGATAAGCTATACGTTCTAATATTTATTGAGCTTTCGACAATCCACTTGCTTCAAAAAACGCAAAGCTAAACGGACTGACGACTTTTTAATCAAAAATCCAATTATCGATTTCTTGCGAATATGTTAAGAACAGCTAAAGGGCATCGTTCAATGCATTAGTCAGTAATTCTCGGTCGGCCTCAGGTATCGGGTCATTCTGGTAAGTTTTTGGAAGCTCAGGTAGTGTAATAGGTTTGCCCCAAGATTCGGTCTTGTTACGGCCATAAATGTGAATATGAAAAAATGGCGTTGCGCCGGGCAATAAACACCAGTTACCATTTGCTTGCAAGTTTAGCCATGGAGCCAAGTTTAATTTATTAATCACTTTGCTAACCTTTGATGCTAGTTTGAATGCTTCACCCGACAATTCGACGTCTTCCCATGCGGTCACAATATCAGCTTTGGGTGCAACAATGACATGAAGCCCTTCGGAATATTGGATGTGTGGATTAAAAGGAGTTTTCACTAAAAATGTGTCATTCTCCCAAAGGAGGTAGTTATTGCCAATCATGGTTGTATTATAGCAAATATAAAATGTGTCTATTGCTTCATGTATAATGACAAATAATGTTTGAGTATTTTGGGTTAATTCTTGTGATATTGAGCTGGATAGGCGGCTATCTCCTCATCTCCAAGTTTTATGATAAAAGTCTACCTACTATCAGCAAGCATGCCGCAAGCCACCGAACAGCCTCCTGGCTTTTTGCTGCCATACTCATACTTTTAGGTGCGGCATTCTATTGGTGGCTCATTAAATGGTTTACGCCTCGCTTGGGACTATCAGTTATATTTTCATCTATTCTCTCCGTGACTATTATTTGTCAGTTCATCGCAGCTCTCGCACCGGATGTGAATGGGTGGCGTGGGATAGCTCATCGTTGGAGCGCCTGGCTGATGGCTGTATTGTACTTGCCGCTTAGCGCGCTAATCATCCTCTCCCCCCAGCTGACGCTGCAGATGCAAATAATTTGCAGCCTTCTGCTCGCGTATATGTTTGTAGGATTCTTACTGGTTGCAGTAATGGGTAAAGCAAAGTCAAAGTACCTGCCGCTACAAGCATCATACATTGTCTCATTTCAGCTTATTATTTTAGTCGCAGCCTACATGTCATAACAAAAAGACTTCATAGAGATCTTTTTGTCATTGTACTTTTGCTTGGCAGCCTCTCATGGAAGGGTTTCGAAGCTATTATGCCGACAGTTCAAAGGTTAACGCATTGTGATCGGATAAGTTCTCGCCAATGCTAAAGGAAGTAAACTCGAAATCACGAGGTACGAGAATATAGTCCAGGGTTGCCTTTTCGGATGGGAATGAGACATATTGGTAAAAGTCTGTCGAAACGCGATAATCATCCGAATATAGACTACTGACTGTCTGAATGTCGAAAATGTTAAAGTCTCCCAAAATGACACTAGTCTCATCACGACCTTTAGTGATTTTAAGCGTCTCTTCTAGCTGTTCATCTGAATAGTCATTGTTAGAGAAATGAACATTCGTGAAGTTGACCGTCTGACCATCCACCGATATACTCACCTTTTGAATAATACGAGTATGCTTGTCGTCCGCCCGTTTCTTGAGGACAATGATCTCACTATCGCTAATTGGATATTTACTAAGTACCGCCAGCCCCTCGCGCGATTCACTACCTCCTGATTCAAAAATCCGACTCACGCTTGCCTGACTGTACGGGTATGGAGTTGAGAGTAAAGAATTTAAATACTTCGACTGAGTGAACGGTGAGAATTCAAGATTAAACTTTACTTCTTGAAAAAAGATGACGTCTGAATCCATCGCTTCTAAATAAGATACGATGTTTGATTCCCGTTCTGACCAGTTCTTATAGCCAGCTAAATTAAGAGATGTTACTTTCATGTTCATACTATACAACAAAAAAGACCTCCATAAAAATCTTTCGTTTCATTGTGCTTATGCTCGGTAGCCCCTAGTCGACGAACTTCGAAACTTTCAAAATTGACAAATTATATTAATTATTATACTATGTAATCATCCTTAGAGGCTTAGAGATTGGATATGTAATGCTAATTATTACTTGCGTCGTTCTTTTCGCATTAAGCATGTTTGTGCTATACAAATCAGTGCTTGATATAGCACAAGGCAATCGCAGTAATTCAGCAAGGCTAAATGCGATTGGAGTCACAGCTTCAGTTGCGATGTCGAGTATGACATCCGCCATGATTTACGTTGAAGTTCTAGGCCTTAGGTAAGTACTCACGCCCGAGCCTCTTCAGCCGCCAGAATCATGGTTAGTGCTCGCAGAGAATATCTCGGGCATTAACCATGAACATTTATATATTAAATTTTCATGGTTAATTTTTTTTAGAATAGCCCCTAGTGGACGAACTTCGAAACTTTGGGGGTACATTTTGAGTAGGTTCAGGTTTTGCTCGATACTAACTCTTCCCTAGATCGTATTAGTGCATTGATGAGCTCGTCATCTGAAGCGTTCATGTTTTTTACACGTAATAGTGGGATGCCTGCATAATGTAACATGCGATTCACCTCGTAATCGCGCTCTTTTCGCTTTGGTTGATCGTGCGTATAGTCGTCAAGCTCGATAGCGTATCTTGGTAAAAGAGTAGTTTTATCACAAAGAACATAGTCTACCGATTTTCCATTTATATGACTAAAAGCGTGCTTCCATTCCTGGCCGTTTACGCGATGGTCTAGAATTGATGATAAATGCATTTGCGGAAACACGTAGTATTTATCTCCGGCGACTCTATCAAGTTTGAAAAAGAAGTCGGCCTCAGCCTTTGTCATTGGAGATGTGCGGGCCGTATATTCGTATACTTTTGATTTCTTTTGATCACTTCCGGACAAGGCATATTTGACAAAAACTATAATAGCAACGAGTATAAGTAAACCGATAAATGACGAATCCATACAGATATATTATCATAAGCTCTATACACTCTATTCATTAATTTACGCACGGGCACGTGAGATATCTAAAGATATAACCGCGTCGCGTTCAGACGAACTAAGAGGTAGTTCGCCTGCCCTGCTCCTTGTTATTGCATCACGATCCTGCCGCCAGCTAAAGCTGACGAGATCGTGATTAGATTCAACGAATCTTTGCACGAAAAAAGACCAGCAGATGCTGATCTATTTTCGTGGCAGCCCCTAGTGGACGAGTTTCGAAACTTTTAGCTGCTTCTCAGGCCTATTCCCCAGCCTGTATGACATATGTGCATTCGCTGGTTTTATTGCACAATCTCGAACTCTAGGCATTAAGGGTATCTTTTGAAACCATGTCGATCATTCTTAGTACATCCGCCATCTCATCTGGTATATCAATAGCGTTATGACACGCGACTAGTTTTTTAGCTGATATAGTGGGTAGTTGCCTTCGATCTAAGATTACATTGATTTGAGAGATGAACTTTTTTGCTGGAGTTACCTGAACACGGTACGACATTTTTTTCCAATTTTTATCGAACTCATCTTTAACTTCCATAAAAGTGATTGATATATCTTTTCCAGTCTTATCTTTTCGATCACGCTTAACTTGATCGTCTACTATTTGAGACAAAACTTTATTCTCGAGTACATTACTCGCTTCTAATAATATCTGTTCAACATCCGAAATTGATATGTCTAAAATTCGAGATATTACCGATGAATTTATGAAATAACTCTCAAGCTCTTTACGTCGCCAGATGTGCGCATGCACCCCGTTTTCGTGAAATGATTTTTCTATTTCAGTACATTCTTGCTCGGATTGATAGTCTCTGTCTAATACGACAAACATTTGTTTAGTATTCGACAGCATATTTTTATGTAACCATTTAAACGGTACGACATTTTTGCTACCAGATTTACCATCAAGCATTATTGTCGTTATGTTATATTCACGTTCAAGCGATTTTAGCCCGAGCTTTGAACATACCACGCTTAATAATTTCATGTCCTTGCCTTCGACAAATAAAACAGCACGTGTCTTCAAAGCTTTCGCTAGTCTAAGATTAAATGATGTGCCAACAGACTCTGAAAGTGTATCAAGCATGATGTCATTCTTAACTCTTATTCCAGCCTTGCGTGACTTATCGATCATTATTATATTATTCGAATCAATTTCCGATATAACCTCAGACGAATGAGTGGCTACTATGATTTGCACATCAAGACTATTGAGTAATCTGACGAGTCTTCTTTGCAGATCTGCATGAAGATATACTTCCGGCTCATCAAGTATGATAACTTTTGAAGTGCCAATTCTAAATATGTGAAATAAAATTTGCAACCATATTTGTATTCCATCTCCAGACCAGGCTAATTCTTTTTCTGGCCCATTGTCGTCTTCTCTGTAGTATACGTCTATATATTGATTATCGTCGCCTAGTGTTATCTCTGGGGATTTTAATGATATGTCAGGCATCCAATCAACTAAAAAGTCTGCGAAATTATCGAATAGGCCGTCTGCGTACAGTGCATAAAGGTTGTTGCGGAAATGCCGACTTGCAAGCTTTGATCCAATATTGGATTTTACGTATTCGCTCTTTAGTAAAGATTCTCTGTGTTCGATTGGCGACATTAGAGGTATGACACCAAGACGTTCGAACTCCTCTCGAACTTTTGAGATACTCGTAGGCGTTACGTATTCTCCTTTCCTTTTTACTAGTAAATAGAAGTAAGGCTCAGTATCTGCATCTATCGGAGGCCACACCGCTATAAGCTTATTGCCATTGGACCAGCTTAATTCAAGTCGGGCTTCTGAAGACTCGAAATTATGATGCACACTCTCGAGCACGGACTGATAATCTCCAAGCGAGGTATAGTATGCACTAACCCATTTTTCATCATCTTGTATCTTATGTGTGGAATTGCGAGACATAGCATGACGTAGCATCATATCCGCTATACGTAGCGCGGTAAGGAGCGTTGTCTTGCCGGCATTGTTAGGACCAATTAAAAAGTTTGAACTATCAAATTTGACAGTAAAATTCGTGAATGTTCTGAAGTTTATGAGACTAAGCTGCTTAAGTGTTCCCGGCATATTAAACTAATTATACGCTAATGGATATTTATTTATTGCGCTGAAGCGATATACTACGAAGTTTAGTCTCTAGAGGGGTGTTTGTAATATGTCGAAATCGATTCATGTACGTATCAATAACTTGCTGCGCGTTGTGCGGCTTAAACCAACTGTCATTTTCAAAATATTGCTCGAGAACTTTATCAGCATCTACCACCTTTTCATTCGCTACTGCGTCATAGTGTATTTGACTCAATAATACTTGAGTCGCCTTCACTTTTTCAGTTCTACTTATAGATAAGTAGTCACGATATTCTCGTATTGCACTTTCAATTACCTCACATTCAGTGTAAAAGTTTGTCAGTAATACCCTTTCTTCGTGTGTAAGATCTTTAATAAACAGGTGGTGTGCTTTAGACCATGTGTTATTAGGTAGTACGGATACGATATCATCAACCTTATTGTCAGGTTTAATCGCGTCAATGGCATTCTCTGCTTGTTGAATCTCTAACAGAACAATACTTGCTACGCTAGCTCGTTCGTCTCGCTTCTGTTTATAGTATATGTATAGAACTACTAGTCCAGCTAATATAGTCACAATTGGAGTGACTGTGATGTCGAATATTTCATAAAGTGTCATGATGCAATTGTATGGTGTTGATTGACGATGTCAAAGCATAAGCATCGTAAGTCAATATAGAAGGTGTGCTATGTCATTAATTTTAGTTTTTCATATTCCTCGTACCTATTGTATTTATTGATTAGTTGCCTATCCAAGTATCCGAACTTGAAGATACGAAATTTCGCATTTTTTTCAAGAAATATAACCATACTAGCTAATACTTCTAAGGATATAGTCAAAGTTTCCTTTTTACTACCTAGATCCTGACCGCCACCCCACCTCTCCTCAAAGTCTTTACTCATGCTAATCGCTGCAATAACAGAAGCGCTAGCATGTGCACCGTCGCATAAAAGTAAATAAGAATTGAAATATAGTTCACCGAAAAAAGGGCATCCGGTATGTTTGAGTAATGACTCGCTCATAGACCTTAGGTCTGGCATGGGCTTCAGGGGAAAGCCCATTTTGGATGTATCTAGAATTGCATCATTATACTTATCAATCAATAAGCTAAACATTTCAGGTGTGTATTTAACCTTAGTATAGGTTGTATTTACAAACTGTTGATATTTCTTTGTGTTATCTAGCATCGACTTATCCGCATCATACATAAAACGCACCATATTAGACAAATCGTCAGCAATGTAAATGTAAGAAATATTTAAATATGCTTCAATTAAAGACCTCAGCAGAATCATCGCACCATCTACATGACCACTCTCAACAAGTAAGCCAATTGAATTTGCTTGACGTGCAGTAGCAAATAATCCGCCCATGCCTGATACTGTTCGTGGTTTAGGGTGACGGCTAATCGAAACCCTCCACTTTTCGTGAGTAATAACAATATCTGCAACAACTTTATTTAAGTCCTCTAATAACACCGCTTCTTCATGGGTCAAATTAACTTCTATCACTTTATCGATCATAGACATAATGGAATTATAGCAAATATGGTTCTTGTGATGGTCGCGCGCAAGAGACTTGCTTAATAGTTATATATTTAGAAAAGTTTCAACGGCTTGGAAGCCGATATGCACGCCATATTGTGGTGTGCTAGAATCGAGCTTGCCGTTGAAACATGGTGAAACTTTCGCCAGCGACCTAAAAGTGATATAATACATTTCATAAGTCGGATATTGTCAAGGCAAAATACAAGACCTACAAACCCTGGAATAATTGGGCAGGCAAATTTCAAGTCCTACAATCGACACCGCAACAAAAAAGTTAAATCTTTGCGTTGTTTTTGGTGTCGCCCTACTATTCGGTCAACTACTTAAGCCTCCAAAGATGTAACCTACATTGTTTTGAATAACGCGAATACGTGTTAGGCGGTCACTTTGTTCCCTATTTCCGCTTGCCGACAAAATGAGCGAGCTAATTTTATTGAGCTGCGCTACACGAACCACGATCTTAACCAGCTTTGCTAGCAGATCGAGGGTCGCTCCTACGGGCTCGGCAAGAAAATAGAACCTACCTGTGGCAGATTCTATTTTCTTGGCAGGGGCACGTGAGATATCTAAAGATATAACTGCGTCACGTTCAGAAAAGCTAAGAGGTAACTTTTCTGTCCTACTCCTTGTTATCGCACCGCGATCCACTGGCTACGCCATTACGGATCATAGTGCGACTCAACGCTATCGCTACTATAAAAAACAGACCAACGTAAACGCTGATCTGATTTTTATGGCAGGGGCACGTGGAATCGAACCACGATCCTAGGTTTTGGAGACCCATATACTAACCGTTGTACTATGCCCCTTTACAGTGCATTATTGTATCAAATTTTAATCGATAATGCGATTGCAAAAAAGAAAAGCCCCTCTTTAACCGAAGTTATTGAGGGGCCGTTCGTTGAGAAAAGGCATAATGCTGCGAGCTAGTAGTCTATCAACTGGTAATCGTTCCACTCTCGCCGCTCGCGGACGCCCATGTGGCCTGCGCGAACATACTGGACGTCAACGTCAGCGACATCTTCGTAGATGGCTTCCGCAATATCTTCGCAAAAGGCATCGAGGTCGATATCGCGGTTGATGTATCCGATAAGCGCAACGCGTCCATCGGACGCAACTGCACGGACGCCGATCCTGGGGTCGTACGGCCTGAGCGCACTATCGATGAATACTTTTGCGGCTGCGAGCAGTCCATCGGTAGCGCCGCCGGTGTGTGCGTAAATGAAGCCATTGAATGCGTCGTCGTAGAACTTGGTTTCGACGAGCGGATCGCCGAATTCGCCAAAAAGCTGGCAAGCCTCCGGCAGGTGGATAGCCGTGCGAAGATAGCGATCTCGACTGAACGGACGTTCTTCGACTTCAAAATGCGCGACATGACCCCGAATACCTGACGTACTGGTCGAGTATACGGCAACAGACGTGGCAGTCATATTATTTCCTTTGTACTCAATGAACGGAATGGCCAACACGGATGTGGGGTCATTTATGTGCATTATAGCACAAACATTATAAAATGTCAATCTATACTCTAGACAACTAGGGGAGCCAGACTTTCCAGATACTATTCTCGTACATCCATACACCTGCATTGCTATTCCCTGCAGATACACCTAGAATTGCCGGGCAGATAGTTCCCCATCCAGATCCTACCCACGATGCGGTCGGATACGTATTAACAGCACCGTTAACATAGGAGAATACGTTGGTCGACGTGCTGCTTGAAATGATGGCGAAATTTGCAGGCTGATAGCTACTGACGGTCGAACAGTACAAGGCATTATATCTAAAGCCCGTGCTTCCATCGACAAGATGACCACCATACGATCGTTTAGAGGCTTTCAGGCCGAGGGTACTTAGCTGTGCTTCGTTTTGCGGCACTGTGTCGGTTAGAACTTGATTAGTCTGCAAAAGTGAGCCCATGTTTCGTAGATCTGTTTTTATGGCAGTGTCATTTGCTCGGTTTTGGACGCCGTTATATGCAACGATACTGATAGCAGCTAGAATACCAATCACAACAATGACAATCAGCAGTTCGACAATCGTAAAGCCTGTCGTCTGTCGCTGTCGTCGATTTGTATTCATTAGAGTTCACGCCTTAATGCATATAGTGCTTATCTTTAAGTGTTATATTAAATGGTAATACTAGTGCTAAGAAAACACAATGACAATAATGAATACACGAAACAAGACAATCAGAACCCGTATAAAGTCACAAGCGTGGATAGCCATAGCTGCTATCGCCGGGCTTTTCGTGGCGCTGTTTATCTATAATCTCTATAAACCCAAAAAAGCCTTACCACCCCATTCAGTTAGTAATAGTTCCATCCGAGCGATAGACACAACGAGTATCATTAATGACCAGGCGTGGTTTGAGCGGGCGTACGATGAAGGCTTTCGACTATATATTCTTCACACGACTAATTGGGGAACGTGCGAAGAATGGTATCGAACCGTCCCTCAAATACAAATGGCGATCGATGCAGGATTGAAAGTCGCTGCCTATACTCGAGATCCTCGATGCTGGAGACAAGGCATTCTTGCGACACGGCCGTACGTAGACCAATTGCAGTTTTTTGCACTAGACATCGAAACAGTCCCAGGTGTACCGGCAACGCGTGATATGGTTGAAGGCATTAAAAACCTCGGCGTACGCCCAGTTATCTATACGGGATCCGGCATGTGGGATGACGTACAAAAGAATCATGATAGGAACTTTTCGGATGTTGCCCTGTGGGATACAAATGTTAGTACATTCGATTATTCAAGCTGGACTGCAGATTATCTACAACCAACACCAATTACGTACGGCGGCTGGAATACATCATCGACTATGCGGGTCGGCGTACAGCAGCAGTTTGAGTACACATTGAATGGTATACAAGTTGATCTCAATTCGTTCGAATCAAGCTTCCTTAAATAACCCAGAAAGCGATAATCTATTTATCTTTATTAACGCGCACGGCCCGTTTAAAACGACTATCGGCGATTGAATCGGCATAGCGAGCGATTGGCTCGTGGACAATCAGACGCTCGGCGCGTTTTTTGTCTTCGTCGATCTCTTTGAGAGCATTTACAAAGTATTTCTCTACCAACCATTCTCTGCCTGGCGGTGTTTCACCAACAACGGTGATTCGCCATAGATCGTCACTCCAACGTTCGGCATATTTGATACGAAGCGGGCGCGCCATCATCATAGTGCCTGTCGGAACGGTATTGATCACCTTTTCAATAGCCTGTTCGCCTTTGACGCGGTCACGGACAAAAATATCGACGGCTAGCGTTCGAACGCCACGGGGCGTCACATGAACGCCATGGATTTGTTGGTTGTGAATCCAGACGACTTCCCCGCTTAAGCTACGGAGGCGCGTGGAGCGCAATGTCAATTCCTCGACAACGCCAGACACCTCCATAAACGGTTCGATTTTAATAAAGTCACCAACGTTAAACCAGCGTTCTGCGATCATGACCGACCCTGCCGTAACATCGCGAAGAATAATACCAAGCGTTTGACCGGCGATGACGATAAATATCGTACCCGCACCAATAGCTGCGATGCCACTGCGCGATATCGCCCCTTCCCCTGTCGGAGGAGTTATAATCTTCCAGGCTATATAGGCAACGACAGCAACGGCGACAACTCGTACAAATGCAACTGTCACGCTGAGGTATGTCTCGACCTGACGTAGGCGTACAACGCGCTCGTCATCCGACTCATTATCCGTTCGCTTGGCGACCGCTTGAGCGATTCGTATGATTCCGCGTGCCAAAAATCGACTCAGCCAGTAGGTGATGAGAATTGTAGCAACTAAAATTAGAACCGAACGGTAAGCGTTTGGCTCGGTCAGGAATTGTTGAATTTCGTGCGTGACGTTGTTGATGTTTGTTTGTTCTAGCATCATCAGTATTTTATCATTTTCCTAGGATTAACACGAGAGTTATGCCGTTGGAAAAATAATACTTACGCTTTTCAGTGAAATATCTCACAAATAGTGTTGTAAAAGCATAAGCACCGCCCTATAATGACAGTAAAGTAGGTATAAAATAGGAGCGTTCGGACTAAGGTTCGTCAACAAAGGTATGAACATACTAATGCTCGGGTGGGAGCTTCCGCCACACAACAGTGGTGGTCTTGGCGTTGCATGTTACTACATGTCAAAAGCGCTCGCTTTAAAGGGCGCCAAAATCGACTTTGTTGTTCCCTATCAAGCACATCATCCCGAGTCGGAATTTATGACGATTCATGCCGCAACACCGCTAGGCCCACTTCATCGTAACGGATTAATGGGATCTTATGACAGCAAGTACCTGCAGCAAATTGGTCTGCAGGCGGCCGATAGTACCTCTTTGTCGGATATGCGTGGTGTCCAGAAGCGCTACGTAGAGTTTGTCGAAGAGATGGTTCGCGACACGACTCCTGACGCTATCCATGCTCACGATTGGCTAACAATGGAAGCCGGCATGCGCGCCAAAGAGCTGACCGATGCGCCCCTGATTGTTCACGTGCATGCAACCGAGTTTGACCGCTCTGGTGAAGTATTTGGCAATCCTATCGTTCACGAAATCGAGTATCAGGGCCTGATGATGGCTGATCGTATTATCGCTGTCAGTAATATCACTAAAAGTATTATTGTAAAAAAATACGGCATTCCTGCCGATAAAATTGAGGTCGTCTATAATGCGATTGATGTCGCAAGTATGGGTGAACACGAATATGACCGCCGCACCTACAAATATCTGGAATCGCTCAAGGATGAGGGCTACACGGTAATCGCGACGATTACACGTTTTACGATTCAAAAAGGCCTAACTCATTTTGTTCGCGCCGCCGCCCGCGCCTGCGAAAAGCATCATAAATTAGTATTCCTACTAGCTGGCGATGGTGAACAGCGCGATGAATTAATGCGCCTTAGTGCGGAACTGGGTATTTCCGACAAAGTATTCTTTACTGGCTTTGTTCGCGGCAAGCAGTGGCGCGATGCATACAACGTTGCGGATATATTTGTCATGAGCAGTGTTAGTGAACCATTCGGATTAACTGCGCTAGAAGCAGCACATCATAATGCGGCCTTGATTATTTCTCGTCAATCAGGCGTCGGCGAAGTATTACATAGTATCTTTCGTTACGATTTTTGGGATATTGACGTCCTTGCAGATCAAATCGTTGGTATCGCCACGTCTCCTGCATTGTCGCATGACCTGAAAGCGAACATAAAGCATGAGTATGCACGCATCTCTTGGTCGGACGTTGCACACCAATGCATGCAGTTATACACGAATATGAAATCGGGAGTTACTGTATGAACAAACGTGGCATAGTCCTGTATCTGCATGTCCATCAACCGTTACGCGTGCGCAAATATAGTATCTTTGATACGGCCGAGCAACATGATTATTTTGACGAACCAAATCAAGAAACCGATCGCAATAACGAACGCGTCCTACGCAAAGTTGCCGACAAATCATATCGACCCATGAATGCGCTTCTCGAGAAGTTACTGCATCGTCATCCAGAATTCAAGGTATCACTCAGTATCACTGGCACATTTATCGAACAAGCTGAAAAATGGGCGCCTGACGTTCTTGATAGCTTTAAGCGCCTCGTTGCGACCGGTCAAGTAGAGATCGTCTCTGAAACGTATTATCATTCGCTTGCGTTCTTTTATAGCCGTGAAGAGTTTGAGCGCCAAGTTGAAATGCACCGCGACAAAGTACGCGAGCTTTTCGGCGTCGAAACGTCCGTATTCCGCAATACTGAATTATCATACAATGATGAGTTAGCAAAGTGGGCTGACGGCTATGGCTTTAAGGGTATTCTTGCCGAAGGTTGGGATCCTATTTTACAGTGGCGAAGTCCAAATTTTGTATACCGACCACCAAATACAGAGAAGATCGGACTGCTGCTAAAGAATTACCGCCTCAGTGACGACCTTGCTTTTCGCTTTAGCAATAAAGACTGGGCACAGTGGCCATTGTCTGCCGACACGTACAGCCAATGGGCAAATGCATCCATTTCAGACAGTCCGCTCGTCAATCTTTTTATGGACTACGAGACATTCGGCGAACATCAATGGGCAGACACCGGTATTTTTGAGTTCTTTGAAAGCTTCGTTGGTAAATGGCTTGAAAATCCTAATAACACCTTCTACACAACTTCCGAAGCAATCGACCAACACTCACCCGTTGGTGAGATCAGTATGCCGAATACAGTTACCTGGGCGGATAGCGAGCGCGATCTGACCGCATGGTTAGGTAATAGTATGCAACAGGAGGCGCTGCGTCATTTATACGCACTAGAAGATCAAGTCATGCGAACAGAGGATATGGATTTGATTAGTGATTGGCGCAAACTGCAAACGTCTGACCATGTCTACTATATGTGCACGAAATGGTTTACTGACGGTGACGTGCACGCGTATTTCAGCCCCTATGATTCACCGTACGATGCATTCCTCTACTTTATGAATGCCGTTCGTGATGTCCGGTACCGATTAATGGAATATCATAAACACGGAGGCTTGCATGGGTAGACCAATCGTCTTAAGTAATGGCGAATTGCACGTTGGCATAAATAGCTTTGGGCTAGTGCATGATTTTTACTTTCCATATGTTGGATTAGAAAATCACGCTGCCGGTAACTCGCTACGACATCGTGTTGGCGTATGGATTGACGGTAAAATCAGTTGGCTGGATGACGGGGATTGGCAGTTTAATTTTTCTTTTCCTCACCGTTCGTTGATTGGGCACACAAAAGCGCGTAACGATACCATTGGTATACAGATCGAATTTGATGACGCAGTCGATTCGCAGGTAAGCGCCTTTATGCGTAACGTACACATTGTGAACTTATGGAACCACGACCGTGAAGTTCGTTTATTCATGCACCAGGCGTTTGTCATCGGAGACGCGAGCAGTAACACAGATACTGCACAGTACTTGCCCGACAGCGATGCAATCCTACATTACCGCGGACGTCGCGCGTTCATCGTGTCCGGCATGTCTGATGGCGCGCCGTTTGATCAACACACAGTTGGCCTATTTGGTATCGAAGGATACGAGGGCTCATATCGAGATGCCGACGACGGTGAACTCAGCGGGGCGAACGTCGAACACGGACGTGTTGATTCGGCGATACGGTTTAACTTGAACATTCCAGCCCTTAGCTCGGTGCGTGCACACTACTGGATTGCTGCAGGCACCTCAATGCGCGAAGCATTGTACGTCCACAAGCAGATGCGTGATGACACTATTCAAAAACGCCTTCACCAGACGGCAGATTGGTGGCATAAATGGCTACAACCAGCCGAACATGCAGCAAGTAAAATCGCCCCTGAACATCAAGAAAACTTCATGCGGAGTGTGATGATCATTAAATCACAAATCGACAACCGCGGCGCAGTCATCGCCAGCACCGATACGACAATGCTGAACTATTCACGTGATGCATATGCTTATTGCTGGCCTCGTGATGGCGCATATGTATTATGGCCATTAATTCGAATGGGATACGAAGACGAGCCGCGACGCTTCTTTGACTTTTGCCGACGCGGCCTTCATCCGAATGGTTATCTTATGCATAAATACCGTGCCGATGGCGCGCTAGGCAGTAGCTGGCATCCATATACGCACGATGGTGGAGTTTCAGCTCCGCCAATCCAAGAAGACGAATCCGCGCTTGTGTTGTTCGTGTTCGCACAATTTTATCAGATGCATCCAAGCGCGCGACTACTTCATGATTTTTATGAACCAATGGTTAAACCGATGGCTGACTTTTTAGCGACATACATCGATGACATTACTGGACTACCAAAGCCGACGTATGATCTTTGGGAAGAAGTATTCCTGACGACCACATACACAACTTCCGTGGTGTATGCAGCCTTACTCGCTGCTGCCGAGCTGGCAGAGATAGCAGAGGATCCTGATAACGCCGTGCGCTGGCGATCTGCGGCGGACGATATCTATGCATCCGCACACAAGCATCTGTATAACCACGACCGAAAGGCGTTTTATAAGGGTATTATCGTCAAGGATGATCAAATCGTACGTGACGAGACCTTCGATATGGCAAGTGTCTTTGGTGCGTTCATGTTTGGCTTATTCCCTGTTGGTAGCGATGAAATGAATGCGACTATCGATACATTAGCGCATACTTTCGGCTATGACGATGATCATATCGGTCTTCCACGCTACGAGAATGATAATTATCGACGCGTTAACAATGATATTACCGGAAACTGGTGGATCATTACGTCGCTATGGATGGCTCAGTACCACGTCGAAACCGGTGACCGCGACAAGGCCGACAAAGTCTTGTCATGGGTGTTAGCGCGCGCAAGTACGACTGGCATTCTTCCCGAGCAGATCAATCCACTGGATAATTCATTCATTTCAGTTGCCCCACTAACCTGGAGTCACGCCGAGTACGTTGCCTCGCTTCTTGACATGATTACAGAGAAAAAATAGCATGAAAGCTAATAAATCACTGGAAGGTGGAAGGAACGCGCTTCTGCGACTAATACCCACTAAGCATATCCAATCACAACTACACCGACGCACATTCCAGCAGTTTGCCGATAAAATAGGTCTAGTGTATTTTGGGTATGTCGATCAACGCAACGACGAGCACAGTCTCATTCGCGGGTTGACTGTTTCGACAAGACACCGTGATAATCACTACTGTATCGGTTCGTTTGATAGCTACGACATTACACTCGTCGAAAGAATCGACACTATCCACCACCCAGGCAAGACGTCCGACACGCATAGCTGGGTCATTATGACGCTTGATTTACACCGAGCTGTCGATTTACCGCATATATTCGTTGATTCGCATACCCACGGCAAAGCGTTTCACTCACAGCTATTCACAAAATACGGTAATTTCAACACAGTTCCACTTACCCTCACCAATACAGACAGTCATCACTTTTTAAAGCGCTATTCTATTTACGCCAAAGCAGAACAAGCGCTGAGCGCTGAACGTCTATTCAGCCCTGTAATTACCAAAGAAATTGCAGATAAGTTTGATGGCCTTGCGATGGAAATTAATGAAGGAACGGTATATTTGTACGCCGAGAACCAGCGCCCCTCGACGGCGTTGCTCGACAAGATGCTCTCACGTGGCTTGTGGTTCGCAAAACAGCTTGATAATCAGACATAGCGGACTATCTTTTGCTGCAAGAAAAATACGCATCGATTGATGCGTATTTTTCTTGGTACAGGGGGCAAGATTCGAACTTGCGAAGGCATATGCCGACAGATTTACAGTCTGTTGTGTTTGACCGCTTCACTACCCCTGCATAATAATTCGGAATGAATTCAATACTTGGAGCCGCTTTACGGATTCGAACCGTAGACCTGCTGTTTACAAAACAGCTGCTC
>CAMPJF010000002.1 GCA_946886725.1 uncultured Candidatus Saccharibacteria bacterium
AATGCTGCTTTGAATGCTTTTCCGTTATTAACCACCTTACCATCTGGGAATGTGATCGATTGAATCGTGTGCCGCTGAACGCCTAAGATACTTTTCGTGTCTTTTTCAACAGTAAAGCCACGCGCCTCTAGGTTTCGCACCATCGTATCGCTCATGGTGGTTGTTTTGCAGCGGATGCCGCATTTGCCGTCAGATGTTTCGGCGAAAGCGTTTTTAGCTTTTCCAATCTTCTCAGCATAGACGGCGTTCGTTCTGATTGATACTGCCGTGTGCGCGTCATTGAAATTATTTGTAAGTACATCAGTAAGCTGTACTATCAGCAACGACGGCGACAATAGTCCGGTAATCGCAATACCGCCACCGCCAAGTAAAAGGATAATCGCTCCGATTGGACCGTTTTTTTTGAAGGTAGCCTTAAGATCGAACTTACCTTTTGCATTAGTGGCGCCACTCCATTTATTTGTCCAGCCGCCACCTGCCTCTTCTTGGTCCTTAGCCTCATTGATGTTTTTGCCTGGATCATCGGCACCCGTGTCTCCAGATACGCCAGAAGCATCTCCAGCGCTTACCGGATGGTCGTCGAGGCCGTCACTATTGCGATCGTAGCCATCGATCGCATCGTGCTCTTGTCGGTAAAGATCGCGTGCTGAATCGGACGGATTGTAACGTGCATCCGCCGCTTGCCTCTCGTCTATACCGCCGTTTAATCCCTTTGCCATAACTTTCCTTTATTATACGCTGTATTCACCTGGGTTCATGTACCCGTTAGGTGACTGCGGCTGCGTGGGTGGTGTATTGCTGCGCAGCGGAGTGGTAGTAATAAGTCCCGTTTCGGTTGGACTTGCTTGGATTTGAATATGCACATGGTTTTGCCCGGCAAAGAAAAGCCCCTGTCCGACCGGGAAGTTCGCCAGACGTTTCTTCTCTTCTTCGGTTAACTTAAAGACATCCGACAATACATCAACAGCGCTTGAAGACTGTTTCAGTAGTAGCTGCATTGATGAGTTGGCGACGATCGCGCGGCCCATCTTGCTGCCCATGAAATCCTCGACATCTTGAGTGATCGTCGTCAGACCCAGGTAATATTTACGCGCTCGTTTTGCGAGACTAAAGAGGAAATTGGCCGAATCATCATATTTCATTAACTGCCATGCCTCGTCCACGATCAGCATACGTTTGCGTTGCTGTGACCTGGTAATATTCCAAATGTGCGACAGTACGATATACATTGCAACTGGGCGCAGTTCATCTTCGAGGTCGCGGATGTTAAAGACTACCATGTGGTTATTGATATCAATATTACTTTGCTGGCTAAAGATACCAGCGAACGTACCGGTTGTGTATTTACGAAGGCGCTGTGCGAGCGCTGGCCCGGTGCCGCCCATGTGCAGCAAGGTGTCATAGAGGTCGGAAATGGTTGGCGGCAGCGAGTTGTGCGTCAACGGATCGCTCGTGATACCGGCGCGCGCATACGTGTCGATCAATCCTTGATCAAGGTCAGCTTCTTCGGCAGGGTTTAATCCCGCCATCAGTTGTCCGCTAGCGGTCATTTGACTACCGCCCAGCATCAGACGTAGCAAGCCGTGTAGAGTGACGAGGTTCGCACGCAATGCGTCGTCCGCCTCTTCGCTATCGATAACACGCGGCAAATCAAATGGGTTGATGCGCGTATCGGCATTTAGGCTGAGGCGAATATAGCTACCGCCCACAGCGTCGGATAGCTTTTGATATTCATTTTCTGGGTCGATGATTAGTACGTCGGCGCCAATCATCATGCTGCGTAGCGCTTCTAATTTGACGGTGAATGATTTACCAGCACCGGACTTTGCAAAGACAACCATATTAGCGTTTTCTAGACTAAAACGGTCAAAAATAACCAGACCGTTATTGTGCATGTTGATACCATAGAGGACACCCTTTTCCTGTGTCAGGTCGGCACTAGTGAACGGGAAGCTCGTGCTGATTGCGCCGGTATTCATATTGCGGCGGATCTGCAGTTGATCGCTCATCTGTGGAATAGTACTGTTCATTCCCTGCTCTTGCTGACTGCTAGCAACCTTGCTAAAGATGAGCTGCTGTCCAAATAGTGTCTCGATTTTGTGCTGAACAAAACTCAGTTCATCAAGGCTGTCTGCATATAATGTGACATACAATCCATAACGGAAGAAACGCTCGGCACCAACCTGTAGCTGATCGCGGAGTTCTTCGGCATCAGCCATAGCAGCCTCTAAGCCAGGGTCACGCGTGCGACCTTTTTCGCTATTAATGGACATCGACGCTTCCAGTTGAGTTACCTTTTTGCGCAGGTTATTCAAGACGACTTGACTGTCGACTGGGTAAATAAACATACTGATATCAAGCACTTCATCGATGTTGATGAGTGAGCTTAACCATCCAGTATAGATTTGGCGCGGATAGCCATAGACGTATAGGGTGCGGCCATATTTTGTGCCCAGGCGGAAATGACTGGAATGAATCTCGAGGCTACTTGGGGCAATCAAGTCACGGAGAGTTGTCATACCTTTTAGAAAGGCCTGTTCAACCTCAACCTGTTCGGCGGCGCGTTGCTGTGCGGCAATATCAACTGGGTCTAGTTTTTTCTTACCCATACTTACATTCCCCCTTCTTGAAGATGCGGTCGTGACGCTTCACCCTCGCCTTTTTTGACGTATGTCGATGTGACGTTTTCAAAATCACCAAGTGGCTCGCGCACGGCAGTGTCTGGATTGTACATATTGTAGTACAGCTCGCCTAATTCTTTGGTGTTCAACTGAACGCTTTTGACGCCCAATTGGAATAACCCGCTTGTAACAGAGTCAACGCGGTTCTTAATTTCATCTTTAGCCTTATCGTAGGTAATCTTGTCGATTTTCGTCGCTGTCGTTTGTGGCTTGGCAAATACCTTGCTAAAGAAACCCTTACCTTGCTCTTTTAATGAATTCAAGTCACCTGCTGGGTAGTAAGGCACGACAATGAAAAAGCTTTTATCCATAATGTTTGCTTCTTGGGATAAGATATCGATAAAGTTAATGTAGTCGTCCATCAATACATTTAGTAGCATGTTATCCTGGGCGCGGCGGATAGTGACGAGTCGTTCAATGTAGGGACCGATATCAACGCGCTGCGACCGAATAAAAATTTGGATAGGAAAATACAGTGCGTTCAAGAAATTCTGATAGCTAAACTCAACGCCTTCACGCTCGCGCGAACTCATTAAATCGAAGTTGATGGATTTGCAAGCAATGACCGCCCGAAAACTACTGTCGCTCATAATCACCATGCCGTCACGGATTTCGGATATTAGTAAGCTATTCTGTGTCGTATTTTGAGACACAGCTGGTTTTGCTGTTTGATCTGCGACTGGCGCTTGCGGTTGCTGATTAGAACCGATTGGATCGGGGTTCATTGGCATAGCCTGCGGTTGTTGTTGATTATTCGGCGGCACGATCCCATTTCTTCCTTGTTGTTACCACTTCTCACCTATCGTAGCGATATCACCACTTCATTTTCATCGGCTTCTTGCTGGCGAATGCGCTGGGCTTCGTGAGCAATTGTTTCGATCGATAAGTCAGGGTTATTTGCTAGGTTTATTATATCAGGAGATACAACCTTTTCGCTAGTGGTTATTGAGACTTGCTCTAAGACTGGAGGCGGTACTGGCACCGGCGTTGGCTGAACTTGCACCTGCGCTTGCTGCTGCGGTGCGGGGTGGGTGTATTCAGGTGGCGTACCGACGGGTTGTCCACTTAACGGTGCGACCACTGATTGGTGCATGGCATTCGGATAGGGATTGAAGTTGACGTGAACCGGCTCTGTTGCTGGCACTGCTGGTGCTGACGTGGTGGCTTGTACTGCTGGCACCTGACCAAGATTTGGGTCGGAAAACACAGAATTATCAGTCGGCAGTGATGGCGGTTGTGTTGGTGCGCCAAATACCGCATACGGATCAGCTAGTGATGGTGCGGTGAACTGTGCGCTTGGAGGTGGTGGACTGGCGGCAACTTCGTTTTGGTGCATTCGATCAAGTACTTCTTGGCGGCGGCGAAGATCTGATTGATTAATCATCGTATCGAACGATCCAGCTACCCTGCCGTCGGAAGCCAACATATCTTCGGCTTGCTGAGCTTCGAAAAAGAACTCGTTTTGCATTGGACTAACTGACTGCGAGGTTGCGACACCACGAATCGCCCAGCCACCCGTATCAACAATATCCGCCAAATAGGATAGTCGGCGTTCTGCTTCGGTCTGAGTTAAGTCTTTCGTACGTTGAATCTCGACTACTTTTGGTGCCGTAATTTCAACAAGCGATTGAATGCCATCCGCTTGCCAAAGGCGTTTGCGGGGCTTTAGATAGAATGACACAACCGCGGCCAAGTAAATTTCCATTGGCTGGTCTTTTCGCAGCGGTAATGCTAATGCGCCAAAAAAGATGATGACCGGCAGCGGAATAATCGCGAGTGGGATAAACAGTTGTGCTAATCCCCAGGCAATTGCAATCGAAATCGCCACGATAATCAAATAGATAAATTGGCGGAAACTAAAAGGGCCGATGAGCTTGTCGTCTGCCTCAACATCCTGCGGTACCTTGTAGACTGCCATATTGCTTATAGTATACCGCAGACGACGTCGTTTATACAGTGATTAAGATCAAACTAAGGAGTGTTTGGTGGGTTGGGGCCGGATGGCGGCTGCTGGGGTGGTGATTGCGGCTGATAATTATTAGGTACGTATAGGCCGCCACTTTGTCGATATCCAGTGTTTATATTGGATGGGGCTGAAGTTCGAGCATTTGCCGGGCTTGCATTGGGTGCGACGTGATCTATGTTTAATGTGCCGGCTTGCTGATTCGTGCTAGCACCTCTAGTGGTTGGCGTACCGGATTTTGCAACAGTGGTGATGGTGTCGATGTTATGTTTAATCTTACCCTTAAGGACTTCGTTATCAAGTAGCTGATTCGCAGTGTTAACAAGTGTTTGTTTGCCTTTATCGTCAGCAATACTGTATGCGTAGTTGATTTGGTTGTTGCTGGCCGCCACCATTTTCTCCTGCGAGAATACACCGTCCCTAATGTTGGCTTGAGCCATATCCCTTAGTGTAGCTGGGGCTATTTGGTTCATTTTCGCACTGCCATCTGCATTTAATATCGGCTGACCGGTACTTTGATCAATTGCCGGTTCTGTCTTGCCCATTTGACCGCGAGCGATATTGTCGATATCGGAGGCCTTGAGGAATCCTGGACCATCATTCTGTAAAGCTGCGGCGAGAGTCTTATTAATAAGTGTTGCCTTGCCGTCGCTCGCGAACCGATTAACTTCTTGTTCAATTTCTTCGACGTCACCAATGCGCACTAAGCGTTCGAGCGCTGCAGAGACTTTTGCCGGAGAACTGTTGGCATCGGCAATGATACTTTTTAGCTCGACTTTGTTCTTTTCGCTAACTTCTGGACGTTCCATTTTTAGCTCTTCCATCTCGGCCTGTTCAATTTTAAACTTGGCATTAGCGAGTGCTCTTTGGGCGCCAAGCGGATCAATGCCTCCAAGTGCCGCTTGGAGATTTGCATCATTAACAACCGCTTGATTGAAGTTCGCTGTATCGACTCGTTGTGCTGCTTCCGTTTGACTTTTTGCGATACCTGTTGCTCTTGTCGCATCATTAATCGACTGTACTAGAGGTGATAGCGGTGCTGGTACTTTACTGTCGTCAGCTAACATTGCTTCGACTTGCGCTTTATTTTGTTCTTGTGCTTTGTCTGATTGTGATTTAGCTAGCGCCTGCTCAAGACGCGTGCCAAGGTCGCGATTTGATTCAGCAAAAGCCTGGTTGTTTGTATCGGCGATATTCTGCCTATCCTTAGCTGATTGCTCTGCACTTAGATCTGCTTTAGCTGTCGTTTCAGCGGCGAGCGCGGCTATATTGGTTGATGCGGTGCCTGCGCGGTTCTTGGCTTGAATGGCAGCGGTGGCATATTGCTGTCCTGCTGCACTTTCGTTGTATGTCTGCTCGGCTTCTGACTCGAACGCGCTAAGTTTGTCTTTGCGTGAACGATCACGCTGGTTTGCTTCATAGGCGCCGCCAAATGCGCGCGATGCTAGTTTTCGATCGTCACTACCAGCTGCGCCAAATACCTTACTTCCAATTTTACCGTTGAACGTTTTTCCTGCACGGAAATCACTTGCCCGCTTGATGCGTCGTCCTTTTGCCATTGCCTGGCGGTAGTCGCGATATCCTTCGGCCTTCCTGCGTAACTTATCAACTGGTCCTTTATTAGGATTATTGATAATGCCACCAAACCTATTCAAAAGTCCACCAGCTGTTTTCATGACAATAGGCGTCAGAGCGAGCGGTATAATTGAGATCAACGCACCCATGACCTGTATGGCTACCTTGTAATCACCTTCGGGCGCTGTGTTCATGACGATAGTCGAAGCAAGTGCTGACGCGCCAAAGATCATCGCGATAATCGGGTACATTAATAATAGCGTCTTAAACAGTGCCATCCATTTTTTGAACAGTTGTTCGGTATTTGGCAGTAAATATGCGACGAAAGCTAGCGGCGAGATAATCACGAGTAGAATAATTAACGCCTGCCGTAGTGTCAGTACGAGGAATACTGTGACGATTGCAACGATCGCTGCGAGGAGGGCTGGCAGAAGTGCAGATAATGTAGCGTAGAGTGCAACGCCAGCAATTCCCGTTCCTGCGATAATAAAGCCAGCAATGCCTGCCCAGCCCACGCCCGTGGTCGTATCAGGATTATCTTTGTCCATCGTAATACTTAGGCAGTTTTCCGATCCCGTCGGCGAAAGACTACAGCCGTTTGTAGTTGCCGCACCCTGCATTACGCTATTAAGCGATGATCCCAAGATATTAGAGACGTCGACGGCAATCGCGCATATCCAAAACGATACGTTAACTAATATAGCGGCAACAATTAGCCGCGGGAGCATCTTTTTGATGCCATAGTTATTTAATCCAACGCTAGTCAACTGCGAGAATATAATAATAAGGAACGCAATCACGAATGCAACGTTGGCGACATTTCGCATCATGGTCCAAGTATTATAGACACTGACGTTTGGTCCGCTACCAGTCGAAAGCAGCGGCTGAACAACGAGCAGACTGGATACGAACATATACGCACCGTCCACTAGCATAGCCATCGTTCTGACGACAGGACAGACAATCCACCCTATTCCCTCAACCGCACATGACGACGCTGGTTTTTCTTCTGCGGGGTCTAGTTCGATTGTGTTGGCAAGCAGTACGGTTGAATTAACGTAATTTGCTTGAGTGGGCTGCGCATACGTAGCGGGCGAACCTAAAATTGACAGACTGACACTGCCAATAAGCATGCTTACAAATAAAAGAAGCTTCATTTTCATAATAGTTATGCTTTGATTATGCAACAACCACTATGAAAATGAAAGCTAATCTTTATATATCGATAGGTGTAATAGTCTTTATTGTTTTTTCGACAAGCTGATGACTGTATTACTTGGGATTACCCAGCTCGGTGTCGTGCTTGGCGTGCGACTAATGTCACGGGTGTACGCCATTTCGTACTTTGTTGGCTCAAGATCAAAAGTATTGTCGTGATAGCTAAAGTTCAGTAATGAATCACCAACAGTTAGCGTTGCATCAAATGGTGTTGTGTCGTTTGATGCGTCACCGTCGTTTAATCGATTGTATCGTTGAGTGACGTTTGCGATGGCAAGTTTATTTAGGACGGCATGGATAGAATTACCTTGCATACTACCTGGTTGGTCAAATAAGGTCTCGTTATAGACCTTATTAGTAAGGCCAGCTGTTAATAAGTAATCGTTAAGGGTAAGCTTTTGAGTTTTCGGATAGCCCAAGTTATTTCGCACTTGGTCTTCGGTAGGATACTCTTCAACCATTTGTTCGGCGCGTTGGAAGAAGCCGACCATTCCATCGCGACCTGAAGGAAATTCTTTTGTTGATAACGTAAGTGACTCAGCTTTCTGTTCGTAAGTCATTTTTTCACCGTTTTCGCCGTAAAAGATCTGATCTTCAACTGCAGCGATTTCTGGCGCCTGGATAGCAGGATCGGTTTCGCCTGATGTCGCTGGAGCTGTCTCGACGGGTGGTGTGCCTGCGCCTGGTACTGCAGGGCCTTCAGCGGTTGGGCGTGGTGCTGGTTGTTTAATAAAGCCATTAGCAGTTGCGCCGGCGTTGACACCATATGCAATACCACCAGCGGCGAGTAATGCGGCAACCCCTGCCCCAAGTTTTTTGCCCATGCTCCATTTCTTCTTCTCTTTCGACTCAAAGCTGTCGCGTACGGCTGCTGTACCTTGATCGAATGCCACACGTTCATCTATGCGTGGTGGTAGGTTATTGAAGCCTGCTTGAACGGTGTCCGGTGCGGAAATTCCTGGCTGAATGCGCTGCGCATCTGGCGAGACGGGTTCGTGGCCATGGGGAATGTTAGATTCGGATGATTTTGGAAACTGTTCTGGATTTGCTGTCATTGGTGGCGGTTCCTTGTGCGCTTCTGTGGGCACATATAACATTTCTAATGCTGGCTACTATACACCATAATCAAGAAAAATGCAAGCATATATATTACAAGTCAAGAGTTGACACTGTCATTGCGTCACGATCTATAGGGTTAAATCGATGTGTTACGGAGTTGTATTATTTGTCGGATTTGCCTGACGTGGACGAGGTGGAGCAACGCGCTTTGCTTCATCGTAGGTGCGAGGTGCGCCAGGAACGTTGACGTCGTTGAGGACATTATAGATAGCACCAAGATTGTTGTCGCGTTCGGCGATACGTCCCTTGAACCGGTTGTCGTGAAGCGCCATATGAATTTGCTCTTTGAGTTTTTCCTTCTCGCCCTTATGGATGCTACCGCTCACATTACCGTCAGTAAGCGTCTCGAATACAACCTTGAGGTAATCTTTATCCTGGTTGACAAGTGTTTCAGCAGATCCAAGTTTGTTGTCGTTGATAGCGCTTGCAACCCATGTGTGCAGACGCTGCGGTCCAGGAGGTGGTACATTCCCCTCTTTAATGGCGGCGGCAACACCAGCGCCCACCCATTTTGGCTTGGCGGAGTTAGTAAGGAGAGTGTCACCCATGGTCTGGCGAAGATCTTGAGACATATTGGCGATGTCGGCCTTTTCGACAAGTCGTACAAGCTCGGTTGCATTACCGCCACCAGCAATACGTTTAAGGGCGGCCTCGCGAATATCTTCAGTAAGCTCGATATTTGTTCCATGATCATTTGTACCGAGTGCGAGTGAAGTGATTTGGCTGTCTTTGTAATTACCATGGTCAATAATGACACCAGCGTTGGATACAGCGTCTTGGTGGTGAGATTGCTGAGTTTTCATAGCGGTAGCAAGTGCCCGCTGTGCGCCAGTCGTGCCTTCGATACCACCGGCGCGAAGTTGTGCGGCGCGGTCGTTTTCCATCTTGTTGGCAAATTCGGCGTCGTACTTGCGTTTAGCGCTTTGCGCGGCAAGGCCATGAATAGCAACTTCATCTTCGAGATTTCCCAGTTGTGCCATAGAGCGTCGAGCGGATATATTATGCGCTTGCCCTGCTGTGCTGTGTTGGTACTCTGCCGTACGGTAGGTTGCAAGCTGTTCGGTAGTGATCGCCTCTTGCTTCTTTAATTGTGCCTTTGCGGCCTCAACCATTAAGTTATCGTCATGCAGATCGGAATTGACGGTATTTAGCTTGCGCTTTAGTTCGACGTTAACTTCGGCTTCGATACGTTCTTTTAATTGATTGCTTGTAAACTGTGCCTGGTGGAGTTTGCGTCCTTCGGCAGAATTTTGAAAGAGCGCATTAGCATCTGCTTCATCATAGGATTTCTTACCCTCGCGGAGGCGTTTTTGCGTGTCGTAACGCAGTGCTGCCCGACGAGCAAAATTACGCTTTCCAAGACGGCCAGCGGCAGCGAGTGAGCGGTTTTTCTTCATTTGATCAGCACGTCGAGCATCCAGACGATCCTTGGACCAATTTTTTGTTCGGTCCAGCACGCCCTTGCTTGGGTTGTTGATGACGCCGGCGATCCTGCTTAGGAGTGAGCCGCTTAGCTTAAACAGCAGTGGCGTAATCGCCAGCGGTGCAATCTGAACGGCCATGCCGAACAGGACGGTATTAATATCCTGTGCGTTTTGAATAATTAATATACCCGCAAGCTGTGACCCGCCGAATATCAATGAGAATGCTGGGAACATTAAAAGCATCGTCATAAACAGGCTGCGCCATTTTTCAAACCATTTCTCGGTATTGGGCATAATATATGCCACGAAGGCAAGCGGCGCGATGACCACCAGCAAGGTGATGATAGCTTGACGCGCTGCAAGGATTAACAAAACGACGAGGACGGTCAAGAACGCACCCAATAGAATTGGGACGAGTACGAGAGCTACACCGCCGACGGCAAATGATCCAGCTAGTGTGGTTGTTAGCGCGGTCGCACCGACAATGGCTGCGCCTGCGATGGCGCCGCCCGATAGTACGAACGATGTAACACTCTCCCAGCTGATGAGGTTCCAGCTATTCGCATTACTGCCCATGATTGTATTGCGCAGGTTGATGAATATATCTTGTAGTGAATAGCCAAGAATGTTTGCGATATCAATACCGACGGCACATATCCAGTACGATACGTTGACGAGAATAGACGCGATGATCAGGCGTGGAAGCATATTTTTTATACCGTAATTGTTTAAACCAACCGATGTTAATTGCGAGTAGATAATGATAATGAATGCGATGACAAAAACGATGTTTGCAAAGTTGCGCATGACGCTCCACGCCTTGAACATCGTGCTAGTAGAAAGCGTGTCGAGTGGTCGTACCTTTAAAAAGCCGCTGATAATATCGAAAATCCAGTCCATCCCCTCTGCGAGGGCGGTCGTTACTGGACAGATAATCCAACCAATACCGTCGAGTTTACAAGATGAAGTGCTATCGTTGGCGGCAACTTGCGACTCTTGGAGGGTGGCGGTGTCGATGGTGATTGCTGTGGGATTGGATTTGTTCGATAATCCGCCAGTCGATCCCCTATTGTACGTGACGTAGGACGCAGTACTTGTCGATGCCGTATCTGCCCCTGGTGGGAAATAAATAACGTGCATCTTTTGATCTGCGAACGGTACTCGTGGTTCAAGATAGGTGTAGACGGTCGAACCGGCTGGCAGGTTGTGATCTGGAGTTGGCTGGGTTGGGCCGCGATACGTTTGATTATTGTAGGTCAGCGAACCTTGGGCCCATGATGCGTCGGCTGCGCCAGCGTTCGGGCTAGTAAGGATAAGGTATGAAAAGATAGTCACCAGGGTGGCAGCGACAAGAGTAAGAATTTTCCGCATCGATCGATTCTCGAGCGGACGCGCTAGATGCATTTCCCACATAATACTTTGTAGTTTATAATTTTATCCTCTAAAAGTCAAGCTTTAATACGTGTATTTTCAGAGATTGAATCATTTACAAATAATTAATTCTGTGATATAATATTTGCAATGCACGGACGAGAGACGTCGTGTGCACATTTACATGAAAGAGTGGTGAGGCAGGTAATGTCTAATACTAACGCGAATCGACCAATAGCCGTCGGTTCCGACGGAGTGATCGACACGCCTCCGCGCAAGCCGAGTCGACTGGCTGCCAAGAAGGCGGCAATGAAAACTCGGCAGCGACCCGATGAGCGGTCGTCCGCTGAAATCCAAAAAAACCTCAACCGGCACAAGCTGGAGCGGGCGGTATTTTGGACGTGTCACATCGGCCTTGGCCTTTTTCTGGGGCTGAGCGCCCTGGTTGGTCTGTTGGTACGACCCGAGAGCCAGTACTGGCAATCATTGATTTGGCTTGTTCCCCTGCTGGTGGCGCTTGTGCCAATCGGCGTCAGTCTGTTTCGGTTCCGACGCTACGGGTTTACCCAAGTTGGATCCCGCGCGGTCATCTCGCTGTTGGTGGGCCTTTTGTTGTTCGTCGGCTTTTTCGTGCTGATAGAGTCGGGACTTTCTGACTTTATCTTTGCGTTCTTTGCCGGTAACGAGACTATCGGGTATCTCAACATCTGGCGAGCAATCGGATCATGGTTTGCTGGTCTTGGCTTTGTCGGTGGGATTATCGGCGGTATTCTTGTAGCGGTTGGATGGGTGCTTACTGTCATAGCAGTATTCATCCTGCCGCCAATTCTGCTGATCGACCTTATCGAGGGCTTGATTCAAGATCCTCGTTTGTCAATCGGCGCGCTGTTGGCGCGGTCGGGTCTGGTGATTGGCGTATTCGTTATGCCGATCGGTCAATCCATCGTCACAAATTCAGGTATGTAAGTGTTGCCGGAGGTGAGTAGTAACTCCCTCCGGCAACACCCCCCTCCACTCTTTCATAACTATCCACTCATCAAGGGTGGATTTTTTATTGTCCGTTTACAAGCTAGTGTTATATTAAAATAGTTCAATTGATGTATCGGCCGGATTAGCACTTGCACGTTCGCCTGATTTATCGTACTTTATAGATAGTATGAAAATAAAACAAACAGTAACGACTTTCTTGCTCGCTATCAGTATTGTGACAGCTGGAGCATTAACGGCGATGCCAGTATACGCAGGTACTCAGCAGCCCATCGATCAGTCTGGTGATACGCCGAGTGATGCCGGTAGTGGTGGCGGTGTCCAAGATTGTGGCGGTGTTCCAACTTCAATTATTGGTGGCAGTATCTGTGGGAATGTCACTAAAGATAGTAAGGATATTAAGCAAAGCGGTGTATGGGCGCTGTTGATATTGGCGCTTAATATACTAACGGCGGGTGTTGGTATTGCTGCGGTTGGCGGTATTGCCTACGGTGCGGCGCTGTATGCTAGCTCTTCCGACAAGCCGGATCAGGCAAAGGCCGGAATAACATTCATCAAAAACGTAGTAATCGGATTGATTGCGTATGGACTGATGTTCGTACTGCTTAACTTCCTGATTCCAGGCGGATTATTTTAAATAAAGAACGATAAGGAGCGGATATGAAACGAATGATACGAAACTGGCTAGCGGCGATACTGTTCGTCACGACAGCTGGCGGTGCTTTGGTAGTGACCGCAGCTCCACAGACGTCATATGCCGTCAACTGTGAGGGTCGGCTACTGACCTTCCCTGCATGGTATAACGGGTTGGCAGAACCTGCTGGCGAAACCTGCCAAATGAAGAACCCGGCAGCCGCTGGTGGACTCTCTAAATACATCTGGACAATCGGCTTGAATATCGTTGAAATGATTTTGCAGCTGGTGGGATATATCTGTGTCGGATTTATTATATTCGGTGGGTATAAATATATGATTAGCGCCGGATCGCCAGATGGAATGGTGAAAGCGCGCAAAACGATCACAAACGCAATTGTCGGATTGCTGCTGTCTATCTTTTCAGTCGCAATCGTCAACCTTGTTGCGGGGACGTTGCGCGCATGAGCTTTTTAACGCATCTCGCCGCCGGATTGCTAACGCCAAGTGAAATAGGTATGGAAGGTCACGCGACTGACGGTAACGCCCTATTGACGAACGTACTGGATATCGTTTATCTGTGGGCAGGTATTATATGCGTCTTGATCATTATCATTGCCGGCTACATTTACGTCACATCAAACGGTAACGCAACGAATATAAAGCGTGGAAAAGACGCTATTATGGGCGCGGTCATCGGATTGATCGTGATTATATTCGCATTTACAATAACGCAATTTGTCATAGGGAGGTTCGCATGAAAAAATGGAAACAATTAGCAACGGCATTCGCCGTAATAGTCGGTGTAGGCGCGGCCACACTACCGGTTGCTGAAGTCTCGGCTATTAATGTATTTAAGGGCTGTAGTGGTTCATCGTCGCAGGTATGTGCATCGACAGGAAATGAGAATGCTACCAATCTAGCACAAGATATCACAAATACCCTACTGTTCATATTAGGTATTGTATCGGTAATCATGATTATCGTCGGTGCGCTGCGATATGTGACGTCAGCAGGCGACGCAAGTCGTATTAAAGCAGCTAAAGATACAATCATGTATTCTGTAGTCGGATTGGTAGTGGCACTGCTTGCCTACGGTATTGTTGCTTTCGTTGCTAACAGATTCAATTAAAAGAACATAAGGAGAAAAGAATGAACAAAATTAAATTAGCGATGATATCTCTGGCAGTATTGGTTGGAGTTGCGGTACTAAGTCCAGTATTTGATGCGGGCGCTGCAGCACCAAAGGATCAAATCATCAGTGGTGCGGGCCAGACAGGCACGTCAGACGGACAGACACTAGAAGCAAGAGTTGCAACAATCACCGGTATTTTGCTGTTTGTCGTTGGTGCGGTTTCGGTAATCATGATTATCGTCGGCGGCATTAAATATGTCACATCAAATGGTGATGCAAGCAAGGTTAAGTCTGCCAAGGATACGGTGATGTATTCGGTTGCTGGCGTGGTCGTTGCGCTTCTCGCCTATGCGATCGTCAGTTTTGTTCTGCGCCAGTTCTAAAACGAAAAATAGTATTAACAAAACCGTTTTAATCTGGTATAAAGTAGATAGAGTAATCCTAAGAAAGGGAAAAATAAATGAAAAATGTTATCAAGAAAACCATGCAGAGTTTACTGCTTGTTCCAGTATTGGCACTTGGTGTTAGCTTTGTCGCTCCAGCCTTGCAGCCGGCTAATGTATATGCAGAAACTTTAACTGCTCGCGGTGGCGCTGACGGTGCTAAGGGTGAAGAACAGCCAACCGAAGTAACTGGTCCTGGTGGCGTTTTCCAAACTATCACTAACGTTCTATTGTTCATCATTGGTGCTATCTCAGTCATCATGTTGATTATTGGCGGTATCCGCTATGTGGTATCAGGTGGTGACAGCAGTGCGGTAACAAGCGCAAAGAATACGATTCTTTACGCAATTGTCGGTATTATCGTTGCCCTACTTGCATACGCATTGGTCAACTTTGTACTTACCAGCTTCTCTGCCGGCGCGTAATAAAACGTCGAGTATAATAAAAACACCCTTCACTGGGTGTTTTTATTTATGTACTCGCATCCTATAGGTTCGCCGGATTCAGTCGTTTATACGACCAGTTCCCTTGCGTTGTTTATTGAAGTATGGCTGATCGGTCTCTGGGTAGTAACACATCGAAGCTCGCGTGGGGTTGATATGAATATGTCGCATAGCATATATAAAAAAACAGCCTGTATAAAACAGCCTGTTTTTTGTCGAACCGCGCCAGTTGATTACTGAATAGTAATTTTCTTAGCTTGTTCTTGTTTCACCTTCGTAAAGCTGATGCTGAGAACGCCGTCTTTTAGGACTGCACCCACTTCATCTTCTTTGACTGCGACAGGGAGTGCTAATGTACGGCTGAATTCGCCCCAGTAGCACTCTTGGATGTGCCAGTTGGTTGCGTCAGTGTCGTCACCACTCGATAGTGTTCCGCTGATTGTTAGGATGCCATCACTAATGCTGACATCTAGGTCTTCTTTGTTAACTCCTGCTGTACGTGCTTTGACGATAAGTTTCTCATCGGTCTCGTATACGTCAACTGCAAGTTGCCCTGGAAAATCGTCTTCTGACTCTTCCCATGCTGAATCATCAGCTGGCGCATTTACAGGTTCTGGTTGGTTTAGGTCGTCATCGTTCAAGAACGCTGCGGCTAATTCATCTTCGATCAAAAGATCATCGTTTTGTTTCCGGGCCATGATATCCTCCACTTTCTCTAGGCTCTATTGACAAATAGTCTTTCACATTATAACAACCATTTGCGGTATAATCAATGAAACGGCATGAATAAACGTAAAAACTACAATGTTTGACGCGCTACTCTCGGGCATTGCGCCTCACCTCTGTTGCGGTTGCGGTAAAATCGGCACGCTTTTATGTGATAATTGTAAATATAACATCGTTATAGACGCAGATAAAGTCTGCTTAGGGTGTGGATCTGTAACGATTAAATCTGGTGTCTGTCAGGGGTGCGATGTTTTCTATAGCCGCGCCTGGTACGTTGGCGAGCGATCCGGTGTACTGCAGCGCCTAATAGGTAATTATAAATTCCAAAATATGCTCGCCGCGCGTGCTCCACTCACCTCTTTATTGATTGAAACGATTGATCACTTACCTGAAAATACAGTTGTTGTGCCAATACCAACAGTTTCGGGTCATATTCGTGAACGTGGATACGACCACATATTATTAATTGCACGACAAGTAGCAAAAAAGCGTCATCTTCGTCTACAGCGATGCTTGTTGCGCGTTACGTCGACTAAGCAGCGTGATGCAACTAGGCATCAGCGTATCGTACAGGCAAAGGCCGCATTTAAAGTTGCGAGCCCTGTTGACTGCTCGGTGCCGCATTTGCTTATTGATGATGTCGTAACGACAGGTGCGACAGTAAAGTACGCCGCTAGGGCACTGCGCGATGCTGGCGTGCGGGATATTTGGGTTGCAGTAATTGCTCGCCAACCACTCGACTAAGTGTCCCGTATCTGTTATGATGGTGATATTGGAGAGGTGCCCGAGTGGTTTAAGGGAACAGTCTTGAAAACTGTCGTGTCAGCAATGGTACCGCGAGTTCGAATCTCGCCCTCTCCGCCAAGAAAATAGAACGCCCATTTGGTCGTTCTATTTTCTTGGCTGTAAGCTGACGTCTAGACGTCTAGTCCGTCTCCGCCACCTAAGCCGCCGGCTGAAAAGTTTGTTAGCACGAAATTGATGACCGCATACGATAGTAATGCGACGATTAGGCCGACGATCGCGTAAAGGATTGTATTCTTCGCCGCAGTCACGTTCGATGTATCGCCGCCGGAGACAACATATCGCAGTCCGCCGATAATAATCATAATGACGCTAATCGCCCCGATCACAAATAATAGAACATTTGTTACGGTACTAAAAACTCCCGTGGCGCCAAACAGGTCAGTGACTTGCTCGATGCCTTTTGCAGCACTAGCACCGTCATCCATGCCTAAACTAAAGGCATAACTAGCTTGCGTCGTGATGACACTGAATAGAGATGCGGTGGCAACAACAACGGCCGCTGCGATATAATGACGATTCGGTAAGTTCACACAAGCTCCTTTGTTACTTTTACATCATATTATTACTATTCTAGCAAGAACAGTATAAAAAGTCTACCCTCGGCCTCTGTCATGTGCTACAATTATCCAAGTACAAACATGTACATAAGCCTCGCACGGAGGGGTACCCAAGTGGCTTAAGGGGACGGTTTGCTAAATCGTTAGTCCGGAGAGATCTGGAGCGGGAGTTCGAATCTCCCCTCCTCCGCCAAGTAAAAACACTATGTGAAAGCATGGTGTTTTTACTTGTTTAAAGTTTAATAGAAACTCAAAACGATCGCGCCACCTTATTTTAAATGTTAAACTTATGCTTAATGAGTAAAATGATCAAAAGCAGGCAGCGCGGTTTTACGATTGTCGAGCTTCTTATAGTAATTGTCGTGATCGGAATTCTCGCTGCAATTACGATCGTTGCTTTTAATAACATAAATGCAAGAGCGAGGAATATTCGAACAATTTCTGTCGTTCAATCCTATAACAAAGCATTATCTTCATACCGTACGGTAAATGACAATTATCCGCCCGTTAATACGGGACGTGCATGTCTTGGAACGGGCTACGCAGATACAAGCTCTGACGGAATTGGTGATTGTGGTGAAACGGCAAATATAGCAAGTGAAGACACTACCTTCTTTAATTCTTTGAAATCAATCATCGCCTCCCAACCAGTAGTGAACACTTCGCGTGTCAATATGCCATATCAAACCAGTACGTTTATTGGTGCCGTGATCTATAATTGGGCTGGTTTTAAGGTGAATAATATATCTAACCCATATTACATAATGTACATGCTGGAAGGCGACCGAACGGATTGTCAAAATTCAAATATTGTTATGCCATGGGAGGATGCGTCTCAAGGTAAGTATGGCTGGCCTGAGATGAGAACAACAACGACCCAAAAGTATTCGTGGTCTGACAATAAAACGACCGCGTGTGTAGTTCCGCTAGAGAACATCTAAACGTACTGTGCCTGCCCTTTTGAATTCATTTTTCACAAAGGGTAGTTCGCAGCTCGTCACACAATCCCCGCCAAGAAAAGACGTCGACCATTTGGTCGGCGCCTTTTCTTTATGAACGAATAAATAGTGTAACGATATGCACCCACTGTCACCGAGCATCTAATGGTATAATTCAGGTATGACTATATGGGAAGCGATCTTACTTGGCCTGATAGAAGGCGTGACGGAATTCCTTCCTATCTCTAGTACCGGACACCTCACGATTGTCGAAAAACTACTTGGCTATTCAATTGATCATGCTGATATTACGGCCTTTACGGCTATCATCCAAGTTGGTGCCGTCTTGGCGACGTTACTGTATTTTCGCAAAGACATTATACGAATCTGTTTGGCGTGGTTTAAGGGTTTGTGGCAGGCGGAATATCGTTCGAATCCTGATTATCGATTTGGGTGGGCGATCGCATTGGGTTCGCTGCCAATTGGTGTTATCGGACTATTATTTCAGTATCACATCGAAACGACGTTGCGCAGTTTATGGGTGGTCGCAATTTCTTTGATCGTATGGAGCGGGGTGATGTGGGTGGCGGATAAATACGCAACACAAAAGCGACATGAAGCTGCGGTTACATGGAAAGATACGTTATTTATTGGTGTAGCCCAATGTCTGGCGCTTATTCCAGGAGTGTCGCGATCAGGCGCGACGATGTCGGCAGGATTATTTCGCGGCTTTGACCGTGTGACTGCCACGAAGTTGTCTTTCTTCCTGTCGATTCCCGCACTATTTGCAGCCGGATTATTACAAACAATTACCAATATCGATACGATCTCTAATGGTGTTGGCTGGGTTCCGACGATTGTTGCGACGATCGTTAGTTTTATCGTTGCCTATGGCGCAGTGGCTTGGCTGTTGAAATTTATCGCTAAACATAGCTATGCTATTTTTATTATTTACCGACTTGGGTTGGGCAGCGTGTTACTACTGTTGTTGCTGACAAATACGATCTCGGCAACATAACATATATTCACGTTTATTCCCCTCATGCTATACTAAAACCATGCAAACTGAAAACGATCCAGCAGAATGGAAAAAGCCTGTCGAACAGCCTTCACAGTCTCCTTACGCTGCTGTCCCCGAGGGGCGCTCTAGCGAGGGTCCGGTCGTTACGTTAACGCCAGAATCGTTGGTACCTGACGCCGTGCCATTACAGCCCCAGAGCGAAAGCACTGACGCCGATGATGCTGATTCGGAATCTACTTTGGCGCAGCAATCTGGGGTTGAACCAGTTCGCTGGAAGGCGCAGGAATACATTCAGCACGACAAAGGAATGCTTTGGTTCGTCGCATTTGCGGTGGCTTTTATTGTACTTATGGCGATCGCGATCTTTTTAATCCAGTCGATTACATTTAATATCCTCGTACCAATTATGGCGATCGCATTGTTCGTATACGTCAATCGGCCACCACGAATCTTGGACTATACGCTTAGTCGAAAGGGCCTACATATTAATGATACCCTTCATCCCTTCTCTGACTTTAAGGGGTTTGGCGTGATTCATGACGGTAAGGAATTTTCGGTATTATTGCTACCAGTAAAGCGATTTAAGCCTGGCGTCTCTGTATATTTTCCCGAGGAATCAGGTGAAGCGATTGTAGATGTTCTAGGAACTCGGCTGCCTATGCAAGAGCTACATCTTGATATTGTCGATCGTATTGTTCGTAAACTGCGCATTTAGCTCCCCTTTGCGCCTTGCCTCACCCTGCCTATACATGGTACAATAGCCGATGTTCGCTGCTTTTTTAGCAGCAAAGCACCTTCTAGTTACAAGCGGAGTTATATGCGTAAAAGTGTATAGCACCGCAATATGGACCCGTAGCTCAGCTGGATAGAGCGTTGGCTTGCGGAGCCAAAGGTCGCAAGTTCGAATCTTGCCGGGTTCACCATAGAAAGTAGACGAGCATGTTGCTCGTCTTTTTTCTATGGTGAATAATTTGACGGTTTATGCGCCGCGATGGCTGTTGCGCCCACCCTTGGCTTTATCTTCGCGCGACTGAGCGGCGGCGCCTTTCTTGCCGGCTGCACTTGCACGTGCTGGGTCATGTCTGAAGTTACCTCCACTAGCCTTCCCTCCGTCACTTGCGACCCTCTTGCGGGTAGCTTCATCAGCTGATGCGAGTCCTCGATTTGATGCTGCCATAAATGACCTCCTCTCTTGTTAGCTTACCTATATATGATAGCGCCATTATGATAATCACCTCTGTAACATATCTAACAGAACGGACATTAAGCGTGGAATCACTACTGTTTTTTATGACATTTTTGCTATACTAAACCAAGGCCTGGAGAGGTGTCCGAGTGGTTGAAGGTGCCGCTCTCGAAAAGCGGTGTGGGGTAAAACTCACCGAGAGTTCGAATCTCTTCCTCTCCGCCAAATGAAAACGTGACCGAAAGGTCACGTTTTCATTTGGTTTACTAGCGGAAAACCGCGAAGTTGCTATAGGATATTTAGAACAGCCGCGTCAGTTCTTCGTAGTCGGGTCGCAAGCTTTTTGATTTTTGAGCGACTTCGCTAATAAATCCGGCATCACGTTTGAATATAATGTCGCGAATAATGTAAAACATGATCACCGGATAGGGGGTTTGCATTGTTTCAATTGCAAATTCTAGCTTACTAACAAACTCTTTTGTGGCATTTTTTTGCTGAGTATCAAGCCGTGGTGACAGGGTTTTTAAAATAGACTGTACGACCAGCCAAGTGATTAGCATCGCCAGACTGATAATGATGATCGGCACGAGTAGTAGTAGCCACCATTCTGATAGCAAGAACACTAACAGGCCGACGATAGCGACAAGTGTCAGGATAATGCCCAGCGCAATCCACATAAAAGGACGGACAAACTGTCCGGCAAACTCGGCAGTCACGGCTCGGATAGTGGTGATATGTGATTTCATATCTTAAGTATACTCTGGTTGGTGCGGTACAATGAATGTATGGAAGATTCAATTTTTACGAAAATTATCAACGGCGAGATACCATGTCATAAAGTCTATGAAGATGACCTAGTCTTCGCTTTTCTTGACATCCATCCAATTAATACTGGACACACCCTTGTTGTTCCAAAGCGGCAGGTCGAAGCTTTGTGGGACCTTGATGACGAATCCTTTCAGGGTGTGATGGCAGCAGTAAAGAAGATCGCGCTTCATATGCGCAAAACGCTTGATGTTGGCTTTGTCGGCGAGCAGGTAATCGGAGTCGATGTGCCGCATGCGCACGTTCACTTAATTCCTTTTAACGATGTAAGCGAATATCATAATGTACCGGATAGTACGATCGAGCCAAACCACGGCGCACTTGCCGCCACCGCACGGAAAATCCAGCTGTAATGCCGATTCGCATCCTTGCTGTTGGTAAAAAACACGAGTCGTGGGTTAGTGACGGGATTGAACGTTATGAAAAGCGCCTCAAGAAGCCGTTTACGGATAGCTGGGTATTTTTACCCCACTCTGCTCGCGAGGGCCTTGCGGCTCGTCAGGAAGAGTCAGAACGCTTATTGTCGCGACTGTCACCTAGCGAATACGTCATCCTCCTGGATGAACGAGGTAAAATGATTGATTCACCTGCCCTGTCGCAACGTATCATCAAGCCCTTGGAGTCATCGATTAATGTGACCTTTATTATCGGGGGCGCATACGGTGTGGATGACACAGTCCATCAGCGGGCCGATTACATATGGTCGCTTTCGCCTTTGGTATTTCCCCATCAGCTCGTTCGACTGCTACTTCTCGAACAGTTGTATCGTGCTCAGGAGATCGCCGCGGGCAACCCTTATCACCACGTATAGTCAGACATACAGTTGACAAAAAACAAAGCTTATGCTATATTTGATAGTGTTAAACAGTCAAAAATAAACAGTACGAAAAAACATGCAACCACTATCACTACTTATTACGCCGTTATCTATTTTCCTAAGTCTTAGTACTTCGACAGGCGTTTTTTTACACGATACGCGAGTCGATAAGGCCGCACTAACAGCGCTATCCGGGGCGGCATCAAACACTACTTCTGATGCGAACATCAAACTAGTTAATCACGCGACTGATTCGCATACCCATGTCGAACGCCATTCGTTGTCACAGTCGCCGCATGCGGCTCGTGGTGATAATCCACGCATACCGCCACGCGCAAATTCGGAAAAGAAGTATTTATCGCAAAAGAATCTTGGATTAGGTCACGATCCTTTTGACAGCTATGCGCTGCCACTCGCCTAATTTAAAATATTCAGTTCATCCTGAAGGCGCGTTACGAGCGCCTTTTTGGTTACAAGCTCTGCACGGGATTCTTCGACGAGTTTCGCTGGCGCCTTGGCGACATACGTCTCATTAGCAAGTCTCGCCTCTAGTGTCGTAATAAACTGACGGGTTTCGGCGAGGCGAACCTCGAGGTTGGATTGATGTTCGTACATTTTTTCAGAGCTGATATCGAGCCATGCTTCGCGGTTGCTGGCTGCAAGACGAAGGCCGCGCGCCTGATCCACTTCGGTGACTTCTTTGACGCGAGCAAGATGCTTGATCAGGTCTTTATTTTCGGCGATAAGCGTATCATTTTGGTAGAGTAGCCCGTAACGTTCGTTGCCAGGCAATTCAGCGGTGACATAGCGAGCTTCAATGACAAGCTTTTGTAGCCGTTCAAATTCACCGGCGGCGATATCGTCATATGTAACTTCGGTTGGCCATGGGGTGCGAATCAATAAATCGTCGTGCCATTCAAGCGATTGCCAGATGGTCTCGGTGACGAATGGCGCGAAAGGATGCGCTATTTTCAGACTGGTATCAAGGACCCAAGCAAGCATGCTGGGGTTGTTTTCGGACTTGCTGGCCTCGATAAACCAATCGGCG
>CAMPJF010000003.1 GCA_946886725.1 uncultured Candidatus Saccharibacteria bacterium
GCTCTAAAGCACCAGTCATCTTCAATTCATAAGGGTCGGTATCAAACATAAGTTCCTCGCTATTATCTTGTTCTTAAGTATAGCAAAAATTATTCACTTTGCGTACGGGGGCGGGAGACGGCGCGCGTGACGACCATCTCATCCAAAGAAGGGCTGATAGCTGGGGTGCCGCCATCAGACAAGTTTCGAATGCGGTTCGCCCCGTCGCTTGCGCCACTACCCCTATCCGTCCGGATAGCATAAATATGCGCAGGAACCGTAGCAACAATGGCCTGATTCAGTTTCTCGTAAAAAGAATCACTATCATTGCCTACTCCAACGACAAGCCCGACGGCAATTTTACCTAAAAACGGATACGCACGAAAATCACGTTCGCCATTTTCGATCTTATCTGACGCTCGCTGAAGCATTGAATCGTAAAGTTTATCGGTAAAAGTTTGCTTATTCATGTTACTATTATACCACATTCGCAGTAAAAAACTAGCTAGCGTGGCCTATGGACACCAAGTCGACGCAACATATCACGACCAAACCGACGACGCACTGGCTGCCCCGCCTCAACGCGCATCTGTTCGAGTTGCTCCGAAATAGCACTCGTCTCTAGCCTGACATAGGATATCGACGTCGCAGGAATATATTCATCACCTCGTCGCACCGCGCCAGCCAGTCGGTGAGCACCGTCACCTACAAGCGCATAATACGTATTGCCAGTCGCCGCTTCATAATAAGCTTTTACGTGCTGCACTGGCGGCATAGTGTCGTAAGGCATATCTTTATACTCGTTAATGACCTGTTTGCTACTGCGTCCATTCTTGAGCGTATCGCGCCCGTTAGTGAAATCATGCAGCTCAGATGCATATACAAATTTATCACTTCGCAAATACATAATCCCATTACTTTCCTCATCGTGCGCTGCCGTCGAAGCTAAAACCTCACTCTCTGTCTGCTCCTCACCTGGCAAGCTTTTCAGCAATGTGCGTTCAGGCGTCTCTAGGAGACGTCCAGGCGCCGCGTTAAACGCTTTCGTTAACCGAATAATCTCGGGGTCACTTGCTACCCTCTCGCCTACCGGCTCGACCATCGTCAGATCAGGCAATTGCTCGGTCTCTTTGTCCCACGCTGGATGACGCATCGCAGAACGACTATCCGAATCTTTATAGTGCGGCAAATAAAACCCTTTGCGATCAGAGTTTTGATTATGCGAGGAGAAATTTTTTTCGTGCATGTTTTTATTTCAATACGTAAGTTACTGTACTTACTTAAGCATAAACATATTAAAAAGTCAATAAAAAGAACCGACGCAAGGCCGGTTCTTTTAGCAGGTACAGAGCGTACTTGTTCTTACTCGTTAACACCTAGCTCAATTCGCTTGAATTGGCTAACACGAATGTTTTCGCCGCTTTTTGCGATTTGCTCTTTGATGCGACCTTCAACGGTCATGCTATCGTCAAGAATGTACGCCTGGCTAAGGAGTACTTTTTCCGCAAAATGCTTCTTTAGCTGACCTTCAACGATTTTCTCACGCATCTCTTCAGGTTTCTTCTGTAGATCTTCACTGGCAAGTAGTTCGGCTTTAACGCGCTCTACTTCTTCAACTGGGATATCTTCCTGCGAAACGTACTGAGGTGCCATTGCAGCAATCTGCATAGCGATCTGGTGTGCAAGTTCCTTGAAATCATCAAGTCGAGCAACGAAATCAGTCTCACAGTTCACTTCGACAACTACGCCGATACGGCCACTATGGACATAGCTATCGATAACACCTTCACGGGTTTCACGATCGCCTTTTTTCTCAGCCTTTGTCAGACCTTTTTTGCGCATTTCTTCAAGTGCTTTGTCAAAGTTACCGTCAGCTGCAACCAATGCAACCTTCGCATCAGTTAAACCAACACCTGTTAGCTCTTTAAGCTTTTTAATGTCTTCGATTGAAACGCCCATTATTATTTCTCCTCAGATTTATCAGCTGGTTTTTGTGAGCCGGCACCTTCTGCAACTGCAGCGGTAAAGTAATCAAGCAGCAATTGCACACCCTTGATCGCATCATCGTTGCCTGGAACAACGTAGTCGATGTCGCTAGGGTTAGCGTTTGTGTCAACAAGGCCAACAACTGGTACGCCAAGTGTCTTTGCTTCTTTCACGGCATTTGCGTCAGTAATAACGTCAATAACAACAATTGCACCCGGCTTGCCGTTTAAGTCTTTGATGCCGCCGTATTTCACGTTCAATTCATCAATTTCTTCCTGGAAGCGCTGTACTTCGAGTTTGTTATAGCGCTTTTCAAGATCACCAGTTGCCATTCGCTTTTCAAGATCTTTTAACTTCTTGATCTGCTGTGTAACAGTGTTGACGTTTGTAAGCATACCACCAACCCATCGTTCAGTAACGTATGGTTGGTTTGCTTTTTCAGCAGCAACACGAACAATATCTTTTGCTTGCTTCTTTGTACCAACGAATAGTACTTGCTTACCGCCTGCCGCTACCTTTGTAAGGAATGGAAGAGCTTTATCAAGACCTTCAACGGTCTTTGTCAGGTCAATAATGTGACTGTCCTGGCGCTTACTGTGAATGTAAGGTGCCATTTTAGGGTGCCAACGGCTCGTTTTGTGTCCAAAGTGGACACCAGCTTCGAGCAAAGCTTTAATATCGACATCTACTGCCATAATTGTTTACTCCTTGTTTCCTCGCCGTCCGCTCTGAGAATTCAGAAGTATGCGGAACGGTTGTGTCGTTAATAATTGTTACCTTGTTAACTTTAACAGATACAAGCAGTCCTGTCTAGTCCCTGTCTATCGTGAACTCACTAAATATTTGTGCTCCATGTCATTGACAACGCTTTTTATAGCTTATACTCTATATTTGTCCAAAAAAACGACCCAACCAGGGAGAGACGATGATTCGTACAGTTTTTGCAGCACTCCTCGTTGTCGGTATGGCACTGACGGGCTGCAGTGGAAGCACCACCTCACAACCAACCATGGACAATAACTCGCCAACCGTAACCACCACCCCGCCCGCAGAAACGACCGTCACGATCGCCGGTAAAGAGTGGACTTGTACGCAGTTCGCTCAGTCTGCCGGCTCAGAACACTGCAACGAGTTGATGCAACAGACATTCGATACCAACAAGGAAAATATCAATGCCTACGTGACAAGCGGTAAGCTTGGAGCGCTCAATGAGCGGACTGGATTTGCCTACGAGGAAATTGCATTCGCCGGTCTGATGGCCTGCGCCTATACGCTCGATGGTCGCGACCGTAACGAATATTACCGCGACTTGACCGAGAACCCTCGATTCAATTCGCGCATTACTATGGGCGCAATGTACGTCCATGCATGGAACGAGGCAACGAACTCACTCTGCCCCGGACTAAAGCCAGTCAGTTAAAATTCAGGCTGCTTCAGCCTTAAACGCCCGCCCCTAAGAGAAAGCCTGCTGGATGCTCAGCACCCAGGCCGTCTCTCCGGCGGGCTTTCTTTTACCTCCTGCTTACCCCTTTGACATTTTTTAAAAAAGCAGATACAATAGTCCAGATATGAAAAGTACTATACACCCAACCGATTACCGTCCCGTCGTATTTAGCGATGACGTGGCTGGGTTTGCGTTCTTGACACAGTCTACTGCGCAGACCAACGAAACAGTTAAATGGGAAGATGGCAACGAGTATCCACTTGTTAAAGTCCACATCTCATCAGCTTCTCACCCGTTCTTTACTGGTGAAGAGCGCATTATTGACACCGAAGGTCGTGTCGATCGCTTCAAGGCGAAATTTGCCGCTGCCGAAGCACGCAAAGAGCTACTCGCTAGCAAAGCGAAAAAAGCTGCTGCTAAAAAAGCTGCAAAAGCAGAACAATAGCGCACTAACAAAAAAGAGACTGCCCTTTAGCGGTCTCTTTTTTGTTACAATATAATAAGAAGGAGAAATATGCCAAAGATTAGTCTGAATATTGACGAACTCACCACCGAAAAAGCCGAACTGGCTGATTTTTTGGCAACTCCAAGTGCGTACACTGATCCTGATTTTAGTAGCAAAAATAAGCGATTCACAGATCTGGAAACAATTCTCGAAAAAGCCCACCTGCGCAAAACACTCGAAGCGCAGCTTATCGAAGCAAAAGAGCTACAGGGCGGCGGCGATGAGCTTGCCGAGCTTGCCAAGATGGAAGTCACCGAAACCACCGAACGCCTCAGCGCACTCGAGGACGAACTATTCATCATGCTCGCGCCCAAAGACCCCAACGATGAAAAGAACGTTATCATCGAAATCCGCGCTGGCGCTGGCGGCGACGAAGCGAGCCTATTTGCCGCCGAACTCTACCGCATGTACCTGCGTTACTGCGAAACACACAGCTTAAAAACCGAGCAATTATCAGAGAGTGCCAACGACACTGGCGGATATAAGGAAGTTGTCTTTAGCGTTAAGGGTGACATGCCCTACGCACAGCTAAAGTTCGAATCGGGCGTCCACCGAGTACAGCGCGTCCCGGCGACTGAATCACAAGGCCGTATTCACACTAGTACCGTTACTGTCGCCGTGCTACCTGAAGCACAAGAAACAGATATCGAAATCGGTGCGAATGATCTAAAGATCGACGTCTACCGAGCTGGTGGCCACGGTGGACAGTCGGTCAATACGACCGACAGCGCCGTACGCATCACCCACCTTCCGACTGGCCTCGTTGTTACCAACCAGGACGAAAAATCACAGATCAAAAACAAAGAAAAAGCTATGAGCGTTCTGCGTGCCCGTTTACTGCAGGCAAAGATCGACGAAGAACAGTCAAAGCTTGCCGCTGAACGCCGCAGCCTTATTGGCAGTGGTGACCGCAGTGAAAAAATCCGTACGTACAACTTCCCACAGGACCGCATTACTGATCACCGTATCGGCTATTCACGTAGCAGCATCCCACAGGCGATGAACGGCTCAATTGATGACTTAATCGAACACTTACAGGCCTATGAACGAGAACTTGCCGCCAAAAGCGCCAGCAATTAAAGATTGGCTGCGCAGTGCCGCCAATCAACTCGCCGCCGCTGGCATCAGTTCGGCCAAGCTTGACGCGGAGATTATCTTAGCCCATACACTGCGCGAGAACCGCACCTATCTTCATGCACATGATGACGAACCCTTATCGCCTCGACGCCTCGAAATCGCCGACGCCCGCCTGCAGCTCCGTATCGATCGCACCCCCATAGCATACATCGTCGGCCACAAAGAATTTTACGGGCGACTCTTTCGTGTTAACCCGTCAACACTTATTCCCCGTCCTGAATCAGAGATGATCATCACTATTCTAAAGGAATTGACTGCACAATCCACGCTCGGGCTTGATCCTTCACCTCACCGATTAGTTGATGTTGGAACAGGAACTGGTTGCCTGGGCATTTCAGCCAAGTTGGAACTACCCGAGCTGGAAGTGACTCTACTAGACGTCAGTCGTCATGCATTAAAGATTGCCGAGACGAATGCAAAATGGCTCCACGCAAAGGTTACCGTTACGCGCAGCGACCTTTTGCAGGCTTACCCTCTAGTGGCTGACTATATTATCGCCAACCTTCCCTATGTTGACCCGGAATGGCAGCGATCGCCTGAAACAAACTTCGAGCCAGCGCTGGCATTATTCGCAGATGACGCAGGCCTCGCACTAATTAATAAACTCATCGAACAGGCCCCTTCCCGATTGAATCCTGGCGGCTATCTTTTGCTCGAGGCTGACCCTCGCCAACACGCAGCAATCATAAAGACCGCCAAATTACAGGGATTCAGCCTGCATTCTATCCAAGATTTTATCGTCGTTTTACAAAAATAGGATGCCCTTGATTGCATCCTATTTTGTCCGACCGGCATTACCTTTTAGCTTTTATATGCCACAAGTTTTGCATCTACGGTAATCGTCTTGCCGTCACGTAGAATTGTCAATTTAACCGTGTCGTCCGGTGCATACTCCGCAACCAGACTGGCGACACTTCCCCGATCGCCTACCTCGATATCTCCGACCTTAGTGATAATATCTTTATCCTTAATACCGGCTTTATCGGCTGGACTACCATCAGCGACTGCGGTTTTGCCTTCGCCGTTAAATACATATGCGCCCTTTTTAATCGACAGCTTGTAAAACTCTGCGACGTCGGCGGTGATTGGCACATAATTAATCCCCAAGTATGCACGCTGAACGCCTTTTCCTGCCAACACCCCCTTGAGGATGCCTTTCGTAGCGCCGATTGGAATAGAGAAGCCAATCCCCTGCGCGTCAGCTGCAATCGCAGTGTTGATGCCAATAACTTGACCTTGCAGGTTCAACAGCGGACCACCCGAATTACCAGGATTGATTGCAGCATCGGTCTGAATAAGATCCGTTAATGTCTCTACTTGATTGCCGGCTTGTGCCGACACTGGACGACCCGTACCGGAAACAATCCCGCTCGTTACCGTGTTTTGATACTGCCCTAGCGAATTACCAATCGCGACAACCTTTTGTCCAACACGGATAGAAGTCGAATCACCTAACTCGGCAGCGGGAAGATCGGTGACGTCAGGTATTTTCAAGAAGGCGACGTCATTTAATGGGTCGGTACCTAGCACTTCTACATCCGAATACGTTGTTCCGTCCGACAGCGCAATACCAACGGTGCTAACACCATCAATGACGTGCTTGTTCGTCATGACATACCCGTCTTTACTGACAATAATGCCAGTACCGGCGCCCTCTTCAGTAGCACTACCAAAATAAAAATCAGACGACTGTGATTGCGTAATTATCGATACGACGCTCGGAGAAACTTTCGAAACGACACTTGCGAGGTTTTCCTCCTCTTGTGTAACAATCTTGTTACCGTCAACACCGCTCGTTAGCCGCGAGGAATATTGGTCTTCGCCGGTACTAGCAAGCTTTGCACCGCCAAATCCCGCGGCTAATCCAAAAACGCTCGCAAGCAAAATCGTCGATAGTAGTCGTACTGGATAGCGTCGCTTTGGTTTAGAGAATGCCTGGGTGTCCGGTGACGGTCGCTGGATGTCAGCGTGCGTAACAACTGGCGGAAGTGATTTTCGTGGTTCTGGTGTAGGGTTTGTGTCCATATTTTTCATCTCCTTTATGCTAGCCTAAAAAACTTATATATTACTGAAAATTAAATCGCACCCGTGCTTATTGTGTTAAATAATGTCAGCAAGATAATGATGACGCTCACCGACAATAGCGTCGGCATGACAATGTCGCTCGATCGGACCGTACCGTGCCTTGTGTAGCTGCGATATACACGCTCGGCCAAGAAACTGATAGCTAATGTAATCAAAGCTATTTGTGATAACTTTATGTCACCTGCGCCAGGGATTGTATACGCGAACGTCCAATGATACCCCAGCCAGCCCAATTCTGCGAACACGAATCCCCAGGCTAAACTGTAAAACGAGGTATGTGGCTCGTCGTAGCTACTCACTACGTGACGCGCGGCACTATAGCCAATTAGCCACATAATCAAGACGACAGCTGATGCAATCCAATCATACGATACAATCATCAGCGCCGTCACGCCCATAAAAACAGCCGTTCCGGCCTGGATAGCGACGAACATCTTTTTTGATTTTGGCTTGACGTATAGCAGCCAAACGATATATAAGGCGGTTAGTATTATCTGCACTGCCAGCGCTCCGCCCGCAGCATAGAGCAAAATAACCAGACTTAGGCTTACGATGATGTCTACAAGATTCGTCTGGATATTTACAAACCAATAACGAGGTCGCACCGCAAGAATACGCCATTTACTTAGCAGTACTAATGCAAATGCAGGTAATGGAGAATCAATTGCCAATACGATAACTAGCGTGGCAATAGCGAACGCGACATTAAGGGCGATGTAGACTAACTCACTCACTAGCGAGCGTCGTTTAGATGACTTTAGAAACTCCATAATCAGTCTTTATTATATCACTTTCAGGCCTAGTTTGACGAACGGTCTTTACCGAAGATAATAACGAAATTAGTATCCTCACTTACCGTTAGCGGCAATGCAGTCGTCTTTGTCTTCACATTAAACGACGACTCTAGACGTGTTTTCGTTCCGGCCATCCCGCTACCAACCTGGTAGATCTCGACATCTGCGTACGCTGCGTCGGGAGCATTACCTACCTCTGATACGATAAAGCCCGATTCCGTAAGCTTATCCGCCTCTGTCTGAGCAACGCCGGGTACGCCCGAACCGTTCAATACTATAATATTCGCTCCCTCACGAGTTACCGGGTCGGTACTAAGCTTCTGCTTTAAGAAAATACGAATATCTGCGTAATTAAACACGCCCGCTGCTGGCATAACGACACTTGCGCCATTATACGGACCACTTGTTAGCACCGGATTGTCACCGTCATACAAACTAATAGATTGAATATTATCCGCCGATATATCTGATCCTAGCTGCATCAACGTTCGAATTTCACTTGTTTCAAAGTTGGTACGAAGGTTATTACCAAGACTATCAATTAGCCCGGTCACCTTTCCTAAATCAGTCAATGTACCCGTACTGACCGCTTTCTCCTTCAGGGCGACGATAATCTTCTGCTGGTTCTTTTCGCGATCAAAGTTAGAATTTCCTAACCCATACGTCGGCTCGACGCTACCGCGTGCCATAGCCAAGAACAAAGCACGCTCACCGTCTAGGTGATGTACGCCATTGTCATACTTCACCATGTAGCATTTGTAGTTACAGCGCCAGTCAAAGTTTCGATCTAACACACCGGGCGCACCGTTACTTCCCTGAATATCGACATCAACCCCACCAACAGCGTTAACAGCATCTTTAATGACCGTATTGTTGACGTGTACACCGTACTGTATGTCCATGCCAAAGATTTCACCGATAAATTTACGTGTTTCCGTTAGGCGCTCTTGCTCGGCCTCGGCGGTCGTGTAATCTTGGTTTACGCAGTTGAAATACTCGTTAATTTTGCCTTCATAGCCGCTATTACAAGCCATGCCGTATTTGACATGGAGGTCACGTGGAACGCTAAACATTGATGTCGTCTTGTTCTTTTGATCAATACTGACGATCATCATAGAATCTGTCAAAAATGCGCCACCATGCTCAGGATCATCCTCGGAGGTACCTAGAATCAGCACATTGCTGCGTCCGTTCGCATCCTGTTTTAATGGCTGACTTTGGATGTAGCCAAGAATATTTCCCTTAAATATATTACCGCCCGCGCTCAAAGCTTTATAGGCGAGCCAGCCCCCGAGTAACCCCAAAATAATGACGATTGATATGATCGCCCACTTGACCCAATGCCGTTTACCAGATTTCGCTGGCAGTGCAGCGGCTTTTTTTCGGAACAACCATTTGCGCTTCTTGGGAACCTCCGGAGTACTGTCGCCTATGCTACTAAGCGACTCGTCGACATCGCGCCGCGCTAGGCCCCGATCGCTGTAACGGAGCGGGGTTGCGGCGTGCTGCGCATCTGCAGTCGCAGCTGACGCCGCTGCTGGTCGCTGTAGGCCGCCGACCGCCTGTTGTGCGTGCCGACGACGAAGATCCCCCGCTTGGGCTGGATGCTGTTCGCCCAATTGGCTACCAGCTCGGCGTGGAATAAATCCGTCGATAGAGTGTCGTTGTGGTTTCATAAATTCTCCCTCTACTATACCTGAATCTATAGCATTTTTGAACCACAAAAACCATAAACATGATTACATTTATATAGCATCTAAAGCATGTTATAGTAAATACCAATGGAAGCTTCATTTTTACAGCGACATCCTTTTATTAAAGACACGGTTGGCATACTGGTCTTTATCGGCTGCGTCTTAATCGGCACAATTGTCATCAATGCATTTATTTTCCGCAGTTTTAATGTTGTCGGCCCCAGCATGGAACCAACAATGTATACCGGCGATCGTCTTATTGTGAATCGCCTACCAGTCACTTGGGCGCAATTACAAAATAAACCCTATATCCCTGAACGCGGACAGGTCATCGTCTTCAAGAACCCTCGATTTAATGTTGGCACCGGTGATGAATATATCGTTAAGCGAGTCATCGCATTCCCTGGTGAACGCGTTGTCGTACGAAACGGCGAGATGACCGTCTACAACGATGAGTTTCCCGGCGGCCTACATCCTGACGACGCCCACAATAGCGAACCAACCTCACCAACCAGCGGCAATGTCGACACCGTCGTCACCGATGGCACCCTTTTCGTCGCTGGTGACCACCGCCAAGGTGACTATTCCTACGATTCCCGCAGTGGCCTAGGATTGATCCCCTACTATGATGTCGTCGGACCAGTGAAGTTCCGCATTTACCCGTTCACTGGCTTACGCACCTTCTAGGGTGCGAATAAAAAATAACCCGTAGGCTGAAATCTACGGGTTATTTTTATTCGTATCGATACCCTATTGGTCGAGTAGCTTCTCGAGTCGTTTAAATTCTTCATCGCTCTTAAATCGGATCACAATTTGTCCGGCACCTTTAGCATTCGTCTTGACGCTAACGTCCGTCGACAATCGCTGTACGAGGCGCTTCGTCGTATCCTCATATGGCTGCTGGTCAATCTTCTGCTTCTTCGCAGGATCAGCTAAATGCGGTGTCTTTTTTAATTGTACGATGAACTGCTCGATCTTGCGGGCACTCCACTCTTCTTTCAGAATTTGAGGCAATACCTCTTCGATGATTGCTGGATCAATATTGACCAACGGACGAGCTTGCCCCTCGCGCAATTTACCGTCAACCAGCGCCTTTCGGACCGATTCTGGCAGACGCAGCAAACGCAGCGTATTACTGACCGCACTTACCGACTTACCGCCGACACGTTGACCAATCTGATCAAGTGTCAGATTAAATTGATCGCGAAGTTTCAGATACGCCGTCGCCGTCTCTAGGACGTTCAAATCGCGGCGCTGCAGATTTTCAATCAAGGATAGCTCCAGTTTGTGCTGATCACTAAGTGTACGTACTAATGCCGGAATCTTATCCAGACCAGCCATAGTTGCCGCTCGATAGCGACGCTCGCCGGCAACAATCTGATAGCCGCCGTCTTTTGGCGTGACGACAATAGGCTGCAGGATGCCATGTTCTTTAATCGAGGCGGACAGCTCTTCTAAGCCCACTTCGTCAAAATGACGACGCGGCTGATCCGGGTCTGCAGACACCTCAGTAAGTTTGATATTGCGAAGATCACTCACCTGATCATCTTGTGCTGCCGTAGGATCAAATGATTCATCCAGCAATTCCGTGGGAATCAGTGAATCAAATCCTCGTCCTAATCCTTTTTTAACCGACACGTTCAATCACCTCCTTGGTAACGGCTTTGTATGCGCGCGCACCCTTAGAAAACTTGTCATACACCCCAACCGGTAAACCATGACTAGGCGCTTCAGCCAGGCGAATGTTCCGAGGAATAACTGTCTTAAATACTTTGCCCGGGAAGTGTTTCTTAATTTCTTCATGCACCTGTCCGCTCAGCGTCGTACGTCCGTCAACCATTGTCGGCAAGACGCCGATTAGGTCGAGCGTCGGATTCATACTTTTACGAATCAATTTCATCGTCTCTAGCAATTGCCCAAGCCCCTCAAGCGCGTAAAACTCGGCCTGAACTGGCAGTAGCACGTAGCGTGCCGCAATCAGTCCATTAACGGTCAGCAGGCTAAGGCTCGGCGGGCTGTCGATAATAACAAAATCATAATTAGGCGTGTTATCAATCGCATTCTTTAAGCGAGTAAACCGCCGGTTTGCCTGAGCTAACTCGACTTCCGTATTCGCCAGATGCGACGTCGCGGGAGCCAAGAACAAGTTTTTGTGATCGGTGGGAATAATAATATCAACCAATGTCTTGGTTTCTAAAATAACGTCAGTCATCGAGCCCTGTAATGACTGTTTGTCGATCCCCAGGCCGCTCGAGGCGTTGCCTTGTGGGTCAAAATCAACAAGAAGCGTCTTCTTTCCCATCTTGGCAAGATAATACGCAATATTGACTGCGCTCGTCGTCTTGCCTACGCCACCTTTTTGATTTGTCACTGATATGACTGTCGCCACTGTGTATTTTCCCTCTCTCTTTTGCACTATTATAGCATGAGCACAATTAAAAATCCCCGCTTTATTTCAAGCGGGGATTTTTCGAGTACTATTATTCTACTGGGCGATAGTCGTGATGTGGATCTAAAAGTTTTGATCGTTGTAGCAACAACTCCAGTTCCCGTAATTCATCGAGGGTGGCAGGCTGATTATTAACCCCCATATCCTCTTCCAATTGCAGATTGTCGAGTGTATTCTGTGCATTAGCATGCGTAGTCATACCAGCAACGGCGACATCCTCATAGCTATGCAACGCAACGACATCCTCCATACTAGATGCTCGCTCCTGAAGCACGCGCTTACGGAACTTGCCATCATGCTTTTCATCAAAGTTATAGTCGATCTGTCGAAAACTTGGGTTCGCAGCACCACCCGGATGCACTGAAACTTTCAGACCCTGAAAAAAGCGCTCCTCTTCAGGTATATAGTCGGGGCCAGCCTTTTCAACTAATACTCTATACCCTTCTGGCGCTTGCATATATATCGCCATGGCATTCTTATTAAAAAGAGATTCTGTCACATACGGCAAGGCAATTAGGCCGAGATCATCGATGCCTTCTATAATCTTTTGCGTTTTCTCGGTCACTTCATCTTCAGGATTATTTATTTTTTCAAAATCATTCATAAATATATATTAGCATAATAATTATGATTCGTCAATTACCCCTGCGACATGCAACAAAAAACCTCGCTATTTTCAGGCGAGGATTTTTTGTCAGCTATTTGATTGAAGTGATTTCAACGCGGCTGTATTTTTGGCGATGACCCATTTCTTTATGGACGCGCTTTTTCGCTTTATAGCGAATGATGCGGACCTTTTCGCCCTTGACGAGATCGTCAACGACCTTTGCGGTAACCTTCACACCTTTTACAGTTGGCGCGCCGACGGTTGTTTTATCACCATCAATTACCAACAGTGCATCAAGCGTGAGCTCTTTTGTGCCTTCCTGGAGGAGGTCCACCAGTAGGGTCTCTTTTTCGGCAACAACGAATTGTTTTCCACCGATCTTAACGACTGCTTTTGTCATATGATTCCTTTTGTTATTAATCAGTTGTCAATTGTAACAGATTACACCTGTTTGAACAAGAGGCCAGAAATGAAATTGAGTCCGTCCTATGAAAGAGCGGACTCAATTTCATAGGACGGACTCGGTTTAGACGAATAATCCGGCTAGTTCTGATACCCCCTGATCATCGTCACAATGTCAGCCGCCTTATTAGCGTCTTCATGATCACCGCGCTGCACCAGCTTTCTGGCTCGAGCCAGAAGATCAGTCACATCTTCGCTCGACAGACTGTCGGCTTCGGCGTAATTTTTCATTACGGCGTCATGGCACCCCAAGCGCCGTAGCGATTCGTGCACCAGTTGACGCTGCCTATCCGAGTACTGTGTCATGGTCATTCTCCATTCGACTGGTCGTACGCTTTTTCTTGCAGGAATGCACCAGAGTGTAATCGCTGATTGGTCGACTCTTCGGCCGTACTGGCGGCCGCAATCATTGCGCGACGATCATCGTGGGTTGCAAACTGCAACTCAGTCGATGTATCACCAGCAACAGCGACGCGCCCACTCCCCACTTTGCGTCCGCCTTCGCGAATCGAAAATCCTTGCTTGCGCAGTTCATCATCGCTACGCCACGTTACAGAGCTCTCACTCATCAGATCTCACATCCTCACGATTGCTCGATTGTTCAAGGAAACGCCGATGCGCCTCTAATTCCATTTCGACAAACCCATACGGGTCAGCCGCACACGCCTCAAAGACTATCACGATAGCTGCACGGGCATTGATATGCGGAACAGCCTGGCTCGCATTACTGCGACCCGACAGCTCTTTCGTCATACGATCACCACCTTTGTTGTAAGTTTTCGACTATACAAGCATAGGCCGATTTGATGTATCCGCCAAACGCTCACCCATCAGTTAACGATGAATGTATCATTTATGCAAACATGTCCGTAATCGGGATATAGCGCCTAAAAGTAAAGCGCCCGCCCCGAAGGAGCAGGCGCTTTACTTCGTGACAGGCTTATTTAAGATCAGTGCGATCAAAATGGTTCGCAGCTTGCTCGATCAAGGCTTTTTGCCGCGCGTCTCGCTCGCTAACTTCACGCCGCTGATCAATACTTTTCAATCGCGCAATAGAGCCAAGCACAATGTCGGCATTCTGAATATCTCTTGCGGCTGCCTCCTTATCGCATTTCAACCCTTCGGCACACTGCACAACCGCACTAACGTCGAGATGCGCTACATCTTTGACAAGAGCATTAATCTCCGCATTAGCAAAATTTGCTCGGATAACAATACCCCGCACCTGCTGTTCAAGACTCAGCTGGCTCATCTAAAAACCTCGCTTTTGATCATGTACCCGCAAAACCGAATGCTTCGCGTTATATATATTTAAACATGTAAATATATATAACGCAATGTGTTTAAATCTGTCCGCCGCCGTATAGCGTAGCTATCACCAAAACTAAGGAGGTTAAGCCCGCAGCCTTATACGCACCGTGATGGATATACCATGATTTCTTAAATGCCTTTGGCAGTTTATCGCGATATGCATGTGCGGCAAGCGCCACGATGGTCGCCACAATCAACAGCATGACCGACCCAAGCGCCGCCGGTGTCAGTGACTGTATCATCATTCCCAGTTGCGAGACAAACCCATGCGAGTCGACCGTAGCGAGTGTCGGTACTGTCGACACACCAGCAACCGTAGCGGGCGTCGCCTCGCTTGCATACATCGCAACCACCAGCGTCACTGGCTTACCTTCAAGCTCACCGCTAGCAACAGCAAAGCCAACCTGATCATAGTCATCACCCAGTACATTCGCGCGATGTTCAGCTGAATTCATCCATGCGTCCGTGACTGCACGTGCGGATCGAAAATTCTTTGCCAGATTTTCGCCAGCATGCGCGTAATTGTACCCAACATCAGCGAACCACTTCCATGGCTCGGTACCATCCGGTGCAGTGTGTGCCCAATATTGTTTATCTAACATGTGTCGCGCCTTCAAAAAGGCGGCTTCGTTAAGCTTTTCATTTGCCGCAAGTGGATCAAGATGACGCTCGGTGCGATATGTATTCATATCACTTAACAGGTCGACGCTACTAATTGATTCTTCTCGGCCTAATACCGATCCAGTCGTGCCGACATTATACCCTGCCTGTAATCCGACAACTAACAATAACAGGAATGCCAGTCCGTAGCGTCGCGTCGCGTGTGGTCGATATTGATTACCTTTATGTGGAACAAGCGCCATTTTTAAATGACGATGCAGCTGCTTTTTTACCACAGTTATTTTTCGATTAGTTTTTTTTGTTTTCATAAATATCGCTTGTGCCTATAGTATACCTATTTACTATATAAAAAGCGAGCGGTTGGATGGCCGCTCGCTTTTTATATCAATAGTGCTATGTTACATATCTTGACTGCGACGTCGAGCAACCGCATACCAGATAGAAGCAGCCGCTGCGACAAGCACCAACCACCAGTACCATGCAAGTCCAAATAAGCCACCAAGCGCGTTATCTGTATCAATCGCTGCAACCGTACTGTCGCGACTACCCTTTACGCTAGCATCGTCTGCGTTAGTTGACTGTGTACCTAAAACCGCCGTATCGTCAGCCGTTGCTGCGTCATCATTACTACCCAGCTGGGCAAAAAAGATATTCGCTGGCGTCTGAAGATTAGCAAGTGGCAGTGCCGAGAAAGTGCTTCCCCTAGTCGACGTATTAGATGTTGTTGTGCCGCCAGTCTCCTCAGCTGCTGGAGGCGTATCTACTGGTGTCGGAAGGACACCTACAACTATAGGCTGGGGATTAGCTACAATTATATCTATCACCTTCGTAGATACCGCATCCTTATTGCCAGCTTGATCCTGAGCTTCGAACTGAACTGCGTATACTCCGTTAACGAGTTTGCTGACATTCCAGTCTAATCGATGCTCTCGGCTGCCATCGTTTTTAGCATCGGTCTTTTCATAGCCATTCGGGCCTTTAATCAAGAAATGCGTGTTCATCGGGTTTGCGTCATTCACGCCACCCACCAGCTCGACATTTCCAGCAACTTCATCATTATTACTATGTGAACCCATAGACGCAATTGGTGCAGTTTTATCAACGGTAAAATAAAACTTTTCGGTATTGGAAATATTACCCGCCGTATCTACAGCATTATATTTTACATAATACTTTCCGTCTGTAAGTTGGCTTAGATCGACGAAAAACGGACTCTTAGCAGATGAGCTACCCCTATAGAGAGTATCGTCTGCGTAATAAAGATTCCCCGTTACCGCCTTTACGGCCGTGTTATCGGTTGCGGCAATAGTAACCCCGTTGGGGTTGTAGCTATTTGCAGCGGGCGCTGCAATTGTCACCACTGGACGTTCGTTATCTAAAATAAAATCCGTGCTCACATGAGACATATTGCCAGCTTTGTCTTTAACCGCCAGATGAGCTGTATACTCACCATCTGTAAGTCCTGCAAGATTTACATGTCCGAGCAAGCTATCGTCCGTGCCGGTAAGAGTTTCAGCGAATGCCGTTTTGAATAACATACCAAACGCCCAAGCTGTTTGACACTGCGGACCGCGAGTACCAACTTCCCGACCACCTACTTTTGTGACATAGCAGTAATAGTAATTAAAGTTATCGTCTAACGCAGTTCCATACAGGTTTAAGTTATTATTAGATGCTCGTACGCTGATGGGATTTGCGTAGGGATACAAATTTGCCGATGGAGTGGTTGCATCAATGCTGATATCGTACCCACTAGTCTTTGAATTACCCGCCCTATCATATGCAACTGCCCTTAGTGCATATCGACCATCCGTGAGCTCGCCGACCTGGTAGTTAAAAGTGTCGTTAGTGACTGTTGCTAGCTTAAACTCAATTGCGCGACCGGCGAAACTACCATCCTGATTTAGCTTGTTAGCTACAATTTCTACGCGATCGATGCCACTTATTGAATCACTGGCCGTGCCACTGATAGTAAACCCGCCACTCGCCAGCATACTGTCACGTATCGGACTTACGATAGATACGACCGGTTTGCTATTGTCGATGATAAATTTACGAACAATCGTTCGATTGTTACCTGCCGCATCAGTCGTACCAACCTTCAGATAATAGTTTCCGTCTTCATAGGCGGTCGTACTGAATGTACAGGTAAAGCGGTGGTACGTACTACCCATAACTGGTCCTGCGGGGCGACACTGCTCTAATAGAGTGTCCTGCAATTCGCTGTTAGTTTTCGTCTTATAGAGATTAGCAACGGCTGTAGCACCATGACCAATATTATCGCTCATCTCGACATCAATAATTAGGTCATCTTTTATTGCTTGACCTTCTTGTGGCGCATCAAAAACTATAACAGGACGAGTTGTGTCGGGAACGATAGGTAATATACTTTCGTACGCTGGCCAACTAGGGGCGCCATGCTGGAATATCATGTTCGTCACTGCCTTAGGGCCGTTTTCGTCAGTAATAATGATTTTTACACTAACCGGCAACGTATCGTTAGTCCAATCGGCAGTAGATGCTGGAGCCCAATATGCCAAGTCCTGGTTTTCGTTGAATGTACCTGCCTGAATTATAAATGGTGCGGTTAATTGTGCGCCACTGTCATTATTATTGATAATATCAAGCACACCTTGATTGGCGTTTTTTGTAACAATGCTTTTATCGGCACGGGTTAATTGTACAGAAACGGCCGTCACAGTACCAAAGTACTTTGTATTAAAGCCTACGCTAATACCTTTAAAATTATCGTCGACCGTATTGAAGTTTTCAACGTCCACTTCGGAGGCTGGAGTGACAACAACTGGGGCTGCGCCGTTTGAAACACCTCTACTCTGCATAGCGTCTGCAGACCAACTAGATGCCCCGTCCCAAATTCTTGATATAGTACGTGATGCGTTAGATTGAACAGACGCAACCCCATTGACGCCGAGGAACTTATTACCATAATTCAATGTGTCCACTATAGACGACCCACTATAGAGAGTGATGATATCTCCGTCTTTGCTGAGATGGTTGTCGAAATCTACGACGACAAAGCCGCCAGCAGCAATTTCATTAGCGCTAAATTTACCAATCGTCTTAGCTGGATTCTCTAATTCTTTTACGCTGTATCCGACTAAGGATATTGCGACGTCAGTAGGATTATACAGCTCCACCCAGTCGTTATTGTTGGCAAAAGTGTCCGCTTCATTGATCACGATATGATCAGTTACTGTAGATGTTGCATTGGCAGTTATTGCGTTCGCAACGAACCCGTAAAGCGGCTGTGCCACCAGCACAAACGCCGCAATTAAAAGTGTTATTGTCTTTCCTTTTAACGCAATGCGCTGCTGGATTTTTAGCCCCATAGTAGTAAACTCGCTTGTCTCCACACTCCACATGTGGTGTTATTTTGTGATCACTATATCACACTGAGAGCTAGCTGACTATTACATTGTTAGACTTGCGACGAAGATTCCAGTATGTAAACTGCCTAGCTAAATAGTATCCAGCTGCCGGCAGTATCAGCCACCAATACCATGGCACATTAAAAAGCTTCCAGCCATGATTGGAAGCTTGCAACATCGAAGATGTTTCGACGACGGCGGGATTAGTGACCGTTGGCGGAATCGCAGATTTGGCTAATCGAGAAGATCTGATGTCATTTTCTTGCACAGCGTACGGATCGATCAACGAGAGTTCCTTTATCGGTTCGGTGACGACCATCGTGGTCCTATCAGCTACTGCATTTGCTGGAGGTGGGACAAAATTATTCGACGACGGGTTAGTCGTTGAAGCGGCACGAGAATTGTCAGCAGAAGGACCGATCTTTTCCGCGCCATCACTCACTACCCTATCCGCAGGCTGATTCAATTTCGTAATCGAGAGTACATTATCAATCACGGGGCCGACGGGTAATGCATAAGAAGGCACGGGAAGCATGGCTGAAATCAGCAAAGCCCATGACAAGACAGCCGCTCCGGATCGAACCGAAAGTAACGTCGCACTGCTACTGTATCGTTTCATTTCACCCCCACTTTTTACCACCGGAATCAGATGGCTCAGTACATTTAATTATACCATACCCGCCTAATCACCCTTCGCTAGCCCGTGTTCTACTTATGCTTGCATAAACGTTACTCGTATTATTAAATACACACAGAATCACAGAGACGACAGAGTACCCATGGACATTCCCTCCTACACCCCCTACTTACAACAAGAGCGCCATCGTGCGGTAGAGTCCGTATTAACTTCGAGTGCCGAAACGCTGCAGATTCCAGAGGTTTCGCGGCAGCTTGGTCACTACGCCGCGATACTTACAAAGATCGTCGACCACGCCGTAATACCTAATATGCGCGATGGTGAGATCATCATGGACGGGCATAGCGCGAATAGCATACCCGTTATTGCGGTACGTATTGGTGAGCGAGTGCTGCGACGATCACGGGACCTTGTGTTTAATCCCAGTCAAAAATATGCCATCAATCGACAATATAAATCCGGCATCGCACGCGACATCTTTAAATGCCAGGCACAGTCCTACGAGAACGGCCCGGAGTTGCTCCAAGTAGCTCCCCTGAATACCAATTCGGTTCTTGCGCGCGTTCAGGTGAATACTCTGAAAAATGAAAACGGCGCATGGCCAATGCACCTATATAGTCGTCCACTCGTTCAGTTTAATTTAGATGCTGGTCGTATTTTCAGCCCCGTCGTTGCACTGCACGAGTTTACGCACGTCATGCAAATGAATCAAAGACCTATCGAGCGCGCCAACAAGAGCATGTTACCTAACGAGTTAGAAGCCTATCATGTGGCAGCCAGGATAGTCCGAGGCTACCAAGACGCCGGCAAGCACGATGAGCTCGCCCGTCACACGCAACAAAACGATCAAGATATCGCCCTAGAAGTCGAAGCACTTCGCCATCAACACAATGGATCGATTAGTGGCCAGCAGCCATTCAGCTCAAGCCCTGATCTGGTCGAAGATTTAGCGCTGAATAATTTAGCGATTACGACCGCGATTGAAAATCTAATGAACTCCCGATCCGAAGCTAGGGTTTAGATTCTAGCTTGTCGATATGTGAATGATTTAACCCGTAATAGTGCGCGATTTCGTGCCACAAGGTCCGTTTGACCTGTTCAAAAAGCTCGTCCTCGTTCTCAACGACAGCAAGAATAGAATTTTTAAACATAGTTATCTTATCTGGTAACATACCTGAAAATCCACTACCCCGCTGCGTCAGTGGAATGCCTTCGTATAATCCCAGCAAAACATGGTGAGGATCAATCTTCATCTTCTCCATTTGCTCGGGCGTCGGAGTATCAGCTTGAACGATCACAACATTATCAAGACCTTTAATATACTCC
>CAMPJF010000004.1 GCA_946886725.1 uncultured Candidatus Saccharibacteria bacterium
AAGCCTATTTTAACAGAAAACGGCTATGAAAGCTAGATAATCGCATGACGCCTCCGCTCTTTCTGCCGCCAGATAGAACTACCTTATGCGTCGTACGCTTCGCGGCGAAGTGACCCAATCAAACTCATGCTCGCAATGGGCACCATCATCCTTTGCGGAGTGATGTGCTTTACGGGTTGAAAAACATTCATATCGACACAAGGAATAACTTCCTGATTCTCGCTGAGCGGCTTGGTAATATCTTTTGGCAAAAACTGAATTGAATTTATCTGCGCCAAGCCATGTGTCTCACTTTCGATAATAATAGGCTTAATCGCATTCTCGCCGCGCACAAAACAGCGACCCGACATGCTAAAACGATATGGCAGCTCTTCATCAAACTCAAGTGATTTACTGATGTAATTCTGGATATCACTTAGCATCTGTATATCATCATCGTTTTCGATAGTAATATTCATACTAAACTCGCCTATTGCCATCACCGCCTCTTCTTCTGTGTTGCAGTTCAACATGATGCAGTCAAGCGCCTCGATGACGTCTGGATGAAAATAACGGAGCCGACGTTCGATCATTTCGTTAGAGTTCGTTGGATATTCGATATGAAGATCGTCAAGATGACCGCACCCGAATGTTTTTTTATTACGATCATTATCGTCGGACTTTATCAGATGGAGGCCAACCTTATACTGTGTCGATACGACCTCGTTGTCGTGCACTATGTTATTCGGCACAAAAATAAATCCGTTTGATATCATTTCTGTCTCATCGTAATATTTTCGACGAACCTCGTCGTCTAATAAATCCTGAAAACTAACATTACCCGAGACCGTGAGTGCACTTCCCAAATACGGCCAAGCGGCATCAAGCTCCTCTGTTAATGCGATCCGCTCTTCCGGGGTCGTATCGACCACATAGTTAATCATTTGCTCGAATTCACGGGCCATAGTAAACACCCGCTCGACGACAGGATCAGTTGTCACACATTCTAATTGGTCAAATACAGGCAGTTCGAGGTCGTTTGAATGTTCCATATATGCATTAAATACCCTATACATCGATAACTCAAGGATAAAATGCAAATATCAACATTTAATGCAAATTGTTTTGTGCCGAGATCCTATCGCACAAATACACGCAAATCGATATACTACTGATTATGGATGTCGTCGACTATGTCAAAGCTTACCCTACAAAACAATTCGCTAAAGGCGAGGTTATTCTGAGTGAGGGGGATGTTTCGGATACACTACTCGCTATTCGGTCGGGGTATGTCAAGGTTACTTCTATTGACGAAGATGGCAATGAACATATGCTTTGGATTGCTGGCCGATATGATATCGTTCCGACGGAGCGACTCTTTTCACTTCATAGCCCTTTGCAATTTTTTTACACAGCATTATCTGACGGCGAATTATTCCAGGTTAAAAAATCAGATTTCCTTACCAAGGCGAAAGAAGACGTAACGTTAATGTCAGAGATCGCAACCAGCATGAGCGATCATTACGACGATTTGTTGTCACGTATCAATACGATCGGTCAAGCTACCGTCCGCGATAAGCTCATATCAACACTCCGCTATGTTGCGCAGCGCTTCAGTGCCGACCGCTCGGTCGATCTGTATCAGCTGGGATTGCACCTGACCCACAAAGACTTTGCTGATATGATCGGCTCGACAAGAGAGACGACGTCCCTGGAAATGCAAAAACTACGAAGTGCCGGCATCGTACAGTACGACCGAACAAAATTTATTATCCACACTGACATGTGCATCATATAGAAAGTAAGCCATATTACAGACCTTCGTCACGGTACAATGCTACCATCTCGAGAGGAGGACCAAACAAATGCACCCATCAATCACGTTAAACAACGGCGTTTCAATGCCTCAAGTTGGGCTAGGCGTATGGCAAGCCAAAGACGGTCAAGAAGTAGAAAAAGCCGTCGCTGTCGCGCTCGCATGCGGTTATCGCCTCATTGATACTGCCGCAGTATACGGAAATGAAGGCGGCGTCGGCCGAGCAATCACTAACTCACCCGTACCCCGCAGCGAGATATTCTTAACAACAAAGGTCTGGAATGCCGACCATGGATACGACCAGACGATCGCCGCGTTCGAAAAAAGCTTACAACGACTCGCGACGGACTACGTTGATCTTTATCTTATCCACTGGCCCGTCCCCGCAAAAGACAAGTACATCGAGACCTGGCGCGCACTGGAAAAATTATATAGCGAAGGCAAAGTGCGAGCGATTGGCGTTAGCAATTTTACCATCGAGCACCTAGAGCGACTTATGAACGAAACCACGGTCGTCCCTACGATCAATCAAATCGAACTCCATCCGCATTTATCACAGAAAGAGCTGCGTGATTTTTGCCACCAGCACAAGATTGCCGTCGAGTCATACAGCCCATTAGGGGGAAGTGGCGGCACTTTACTCGATGTACCGCTACTGCATGAAATCGGTCGGCGCTATAGCAAATCACCCGCTCAAGTGATCATCCGCTGGCATATCCAAAATGGCCTGATAGTCATTCCAAAGTCTATAACGCCAGAGCGTATCCGGCAAAACATCAACGTGTTTGATTTTGACCTACAACCTGACGACATGGATGCGATCAATCACCTGAACGCCAATAAACGCGTCGGATCGGATCCGACAACAGCCAACTTCACCTGAAGGACTTCATGGGTGCAACTGGCACATAAGTTCGGCTTAGTTCATTGGTAGCGACTATCGATCGCACTGTCATCATAATACGTAATACATAGATCTTGTCCAATAATAGGAATAACGGCAGTGTCATCGACAAAGACGCCAGGAGTGTTGTCTTTGTTATGTAAACTATAACCGTCCAAAGCGATGCACAGCAATGGCCGATAAAGTAACTTCTTGCGGTATATCATATCATGATACAGTGGCAATCTGTCGATACGAAGTCCCGTAAAATATCCCGAAATACCTGGCGATCCATCGATAAAATCAAACGCCTGCGAATCATCTGCGTAATACATCCCCCTGCCCTGTACCAGCAGCGTTTCGTCTTGCTGCAATCGTTCGGCCACACTTTGTATCTGCGCAAGTGAAAATAATATATCCGTCGAATCGCGCTCACTTAGTCGCGTCCTACCATTAAGCATTAGTCTGTATTGTTCAACAAGCTCATCAAAACAGTCGTTTGCTGACAAATGATAGTTTTTGGACCATTCTGGATTGCGCTGTACAACCACACCCCACCTGCTCACCTCATCTGCATTGTCCATACTGTCAGTAAGCACCTTTTTTCAATAAATTGCAAGCAATGAAAATGGGGCGGCTCTGTAGTGAGCCGCCCCTATGGTTAACGAATGATCACTGCGACCTTGGCGTATCCAGCAGCGAGCTGAGCCTGATAGCGGTGACGACCGTCGTTAATGGTGTAAAAACCATCGCAATCATCGACAGTGATAGGCGGAAAATCATCGCCAGATTCATAGTCGAGAATGTACTGAGCAATCTTAACGTTGCTCAGTTTGCGCAGTTTTTTGTAGTTGACACGAATAGATTCGACATCAAGCAGGGTATGCGTACCGCCATCGGGGCGATAAGTAGTATGCATGAGGGCTCCTTACTAGGTTAGCCTCATGTCTACCACCTCCTTTAATAGGTTGCATTTGTTTTTATAGCATATTACGTGTTATCGGTCAACCATTACCTTAGCGAATCGGTTTAAATTTACCGAGGGTTTCTGGCGTCGTCCACATCGCCCCATGCCGCTTTAGGACAGCTGCTTCAAAGTTCCTACGGCTCATAACACGCCTAGGGATTATTCGCCCGACGATGCCCGCGTCGCATTGTTTGCGTTGCCAAAAGACACCACCCTCTTGCCTTTCGGGTCCATCACAATTCGTGATAGATTCAGCCAATGACGCTCGCAGGCTTGCTTGTTTCGCTTTCAGCGCGGCAGACTCGATGCCTATTCGCTCCATGGATTCTTCAATACGCGCCCGCAGTCCGCTTGCGCTACCTTCGAATATACTTTGCCGGCTTAAATTGTGATACCCGGCCCGCTCTTTTACCGCATCGGCTGCGGCACACGCCTTGTCAAAATACTCCTTCGATTGCAAAGTACGCAACTCGATACGCTGCGCATCGGGATCGTCGAGTATATCAGTGAGTTCATAACTGATATACAAGAGCCTAGGACTTTCCCATTCGCTCTGCGGAGCGGTAGAGTGAGTCGCCGTCTTCTGTACCTCGGCGATATCACAGTCAATCTTCTTTCGCATCGGACAGTTCGCGCATGCACCAACTAATAGCATCTTGGACATTCCCACTCCCTCAAAGTCTCGTTTTTCTGCTACAAAAAATATTATACCATAAAAATAAACCCTCGCCATTTCGGACGAGGGTTTACGATATTTCGTTCGCTGTAGCTTATGAACGAGCAAAGTGGGCGAAAGCGCGGTTGGCTTCGGCCATCTTGTGTGTGTCTTCTTTCTTTTTGAAAGCAGCACCGGCTTCATTGTGAGCGTCTACGATTTCAAGCGCGAGGCGTTGAGCGTATGGCATACCACTACGAGCACGAGCAGATTGTACCAACCAGCTGAATGCGTAGTGCAAACGGCGGTGACCTTCAACTGGGAAAGGAATCTGATAGTTCGCACCACCGACACGACGAGATTTGACTTCGAAGTTTGGCGACACGTTCTTCAGTGCGCGTTCGAAAACTGCCAGTGGATCTTCACTGTCAAGCTTTTTAGCAGCTTGCTCTAGTGCGTCATAGACAGCACGTTCAGCGATGGATTTTTTACCGTCAAGGATAGACTTGTTAATAAGGCGCTGTACAAGTACAGACTGGTACTTGCGGTCTGGTGACAAAACGCGTTGTAGGCTTTTAGTTACTTTACGAGGCATGACTACTTATCTTCTTTCTTAGCACCGTACTTAGAACGGCCTTGTTGACGTTTAGCAACACCTTGAAGGTCAAGTGCACCACGAACGATGTGGTAACGAACACCTGGAAGGTCGGGCACGCGGCCACCACGGACAAGAACAACGGCGTGCTCCTGCAAGTTGTGACCTTCGCCGCCGATGTATGCCCAGACTTCTTGCTGGTTCGTCAAACGAACACGAGCAACTTTACGAAGCGCAGAGTTCGGCTTTTTTGGTGTTTTAGTTGTGACCTTGATACATACACCACGTTTAAGTGGAGCGTTCTGGTCGTAGTAGCGGGTTTTAAGCGCGTTGTGGATACGGCCTAGCGCAGGTGACTTTGATTTTTTATTCGCAGTCGTGCGAGGCTTACGTACCAATTGGTTAATCGTTGGCATGAAAACTCCTGTTATTCAATTATTGTCGAGATAAGATGTATCTCTTGTATAGTCCGGCTTAAGCATCGCCTCGCTATGTCATACTAATTGGCGTTTATCCGGTGTGTACACATTCAATCACCAAATAATCCAACTAGAGGAAACTCATGAATAATCATAACAGATACGGTTAATTATTTCAAGGTAATAAAAGAGCCCGCCAAGCGAGCAGTCAATAGATATACTATCTCGATTGACGGACTCTTTGACGGGCGATGGAGAATACTACCAGCCGAGGTAGGTCGTTTTGTTTGACGACTTGAAATCCCTGATAGCAACCTTGCTGATGGTTTTCTCGCCTTCTGCCGAACGTTCAATCAGCTGACCATCGTGCCAAACTCTGAATTCACCCGATTGTGTGACAAAGTAATACCAGACGTAGTGCTTGCCAGATACGGACGGGATATAGAAAGGCCCGTCCTTGCTTGCAACCGCACCTTGACCCGAAGGCGATGAACCCTGCCAGTCGCCTGACTCAAACGGCCCTGGAATGACAATCTTGTCACCATCCTCACAGGTCAATGTCACCGAATCAGGCTTAGCCGGATCACCCGAATAATCGAGCTGGGTGCAGGACGTCTGCGGTGAACTGACTTCGTTCTGGTCGGATGTTGCCTTGGTCGTTTCAACCGGCAGCGGATTTGCGCCGCCGCATGCCGACAGTCCTGTCGCAACGGCCACGCAAAGCAGGGCGCGAATGATATTTTTGAACATTTTTCTCCTTGAGAGGTGCGGACATTTACTGTCTTGTACCATAGACTATACCATAAAAACTAATATTTATCAATAGTCTGTGATTAGGATATGAAAATGGCCCGCCCTGAAGGAGCGGCGGGCTCAACTTCACGGACGGACCGTTTGCTAATGACGTACAAATTTAGATCGGTGTTTGCGTCGGCGCATTTCTTTGTACATCAGCCATAGTCGATAAAACAAGGGCGGCAGCATCCTAAAGCAACCGAGCCCCACACAGGCGATACAGATATATGCCAACCACCACATTCCTTGGCTAAAGATAAGCAACGCAGCAGACAGACAAACTCCCCCGACGACAACAGTAATAACCGCTAAAACAGTTTTTACTACTGCATGATGTAGCGTCTTTTGCCGCCAATACTGCATGTCATACCCTAGCGTCGTTTCTTGCATCAACACCATCCGCACGACACGCCGAACGCGGCGGTTAAATCGACTCATGGCCGCGCCGTCATGGCAGTAGGGACATTCTTGTCTTTTCTGCGATTCATAAAGGCCCACTTTATCATTTCTTGAGCTGGCGCAGATAACCCCACGCCCGAAGCACGACAAGAATTTCTTTAGGCTTGAATGGCACGCCGTATTGGCGAACGAGCTCGTGAAGTTGGATTGCTACCTGATCAGGCCCCTGTGCACGCCTAAGCGGCACATACAAATACCCCAATTCGAGCTGCGCTTTTGTCGCAGCAGTCAAGCGATTTTCATATCGCTCGGCGTCAAGCAGAAATCGCGTTGCAGACTCTACTTCAGCGCGATCGGACGAATACAAGATCGCCTCTTGTGCCTCTGCGGACGTCTTAAAGGCGTAAACTTTTTCATCATTTGTCATTGAAAATGAACCTTCCCGCGTAGTATCAATCGATGTGTTGATTTTTGACGAAGAACATTGCATATTATTGCATAATTTTCTGCTGCAATCAACCATCCTAAACGAAAAGAGCCCACCGAAGAAGCTCATCACCGAGCAAACTCGGCGGGCGCTTTTCGGACGGGCTTATTGATGACTGCGCTTGTTTATGAATTTCTGCATCGCAACACCCTCTTGCCGTTCTTTTAGGTTAATGGAATGGAGGTAGCTGGCACACATCCGCGCAAGCTCATCCATAACCTCCCAGTAGCTCTGCGCTTCAGCTAGCCGTGAATCACCCAGATGAGCGAAGTCGCGCTGCCCCTGCAAAGCTATAGCACGGTGTCGTGCCGATTCAGTCCGGCCGAATTGATCGCGCTTCTTGGACTTTCTTTCAAGTAATGCTAGCCCGGTTTTACCCTTGCCCATTACTACCTCCCAGTTAGATAGTGGATTTGAAATACATTCATAAATAATGACGAGTCATAGAAAGAACATCTCTATGGTGGGACAGTACTGCATTTGGTCAATGTTAGTCAGTTCTACGTAAAAGAATAGTTGGATTATCGCATATAAAACCATGCATTACAAGACGAAAATACCCCACTCTTTCGAGCGGGGTATTTTTCGACAAATGTACTAACTAAGCAGCTAGTTCAAGGTCTTCAGCGATTTCACTGACCATGTCGTCATCTTCGGACACATCAGCGGGAACACCTGTTCCAACTGGGATCTTGCGGCCGATGATAACGTTCTCCTTCAAGCCATGCAATCGGTCTGCGCGGCCACTGACTGCGGCGTTGATCAGAACGCGAGTCGTATCCTGGAATGATGCAGCTGATAGCCAGCTGTCGCTCCAGATAGACACCTTCGTGATTCCAAGGAGTAGTTGCGTGTAACCAACCAATTCCTTGCCTTCGCCTGCTAGCTCGGCATTAGCTTCAACGACAGATGCCTTTGAAACGATATCGCCCGTAACAAACGCGCTGTCACCTGGTTCTTCAATCTGAACGCGGCTGAACATCTGGCGCACGATGATCTCGAGGTGCTTGTCAGCAACGTCTTGACCCTGTGCGGCATAGATGCGCAGTACTTCGTTGATGATGTAGCGCTGTGTGGCTTCCGTGCCCTTTAGGCGCATCAAATCGTGAAGATTCAATGAACCGATGGTCAGGCGGTCACCAGCTTCAACGCGGTCACCAGCCTTGACGACCAACTGAGTAGCGCCAGAGATCTCGTAGCGGACGGGTGCGCCTGCATTTGCTGCAAGAACAAGTGTGTCTTCTGCGACTTCAACGACACCGTCAAATGGTGCGACCAAAGGCTTGCTTTCGCTTTCAGCAGTCGCAAGGACGTCACCGACTTTGACACTACTTCCAGCCTTAACAGTCACTGTACGGCCGTTAAGCGCAATACGCTCGACGTGTCCAGCATCCGGAGTAACCTGGACGATGTACTTTTTGCCATCTTCCCATACGTCAACCGTACCAGTAACTTCAGTCATGTTTGCCTGACCCTTAGGTGAACGAGCTTCAAACAGCTCTTCGACACGAGGTAGACCCTGAGTGATGTCACCACCAGCAACACCACCGGCGTGGAAGGTCTTCAGCGTTAGCTGTGTACCTGGCTCACCGACAGACTGCGCCGCGATAACACCGACAGGCTGTGCCTTGTCAACGATCGCACCAGTTGCCATGTCGATACCGTAGCTCTTCTGCGGGATACCACGGAGGTTCTTCGTAGAAAGGACGGATTGAATTTTGACACTTTCGATAGTGCTATCCGCTTCGATTGCGTCTGCGATTTCACGAGTGATCAATTGGTCTTTTTTGACGTGATCGGCAACATCTTCCGCAGTAAAGCGGCCGAATAGACGGTTACCGAAGTCGATCATCGTTAGCTCTGACTCGCTGCGGTGAATAGCAAAGCCATCATCGTCACCAGCTTCGTCAGCAACAGTAAAGACATCTTGCGATACGTCTACCAGACGGCGAGTTAGATATCCCGAGTCGGCAGTCTTAAGCGCGGTGTCGATCAGACCCTTACGTGCACCACGTGTCGCCACGAACTGCTCTAGGGATGAAAGACCGTCTTTATAGTTCGAGCGAATAGGAAGTTCGATTTCTGCGTTACTTGCGTCCACCATAATACCCACCATCGCGCTCGCAAGCTTAACGTTCGAGATATCACCACGAGCACCAGAGTTAACCATGACAGAAATGCTGGTATCCATGTTCTTTAACTGATCCTGCAAGAAGTCAGTCACCTTGCGGTCGACGCTTCGCCATGCAGCAACGGTAAGCGTATAACGCTCTTCGTCAGTCACAAGACCTTGGTCGTACTGTTCAGAAATCAATGTCGTCTTTTCGTCACCTTCTGCAACGAACTCTGGGATTTCCTTGAACTGGATATAGTCGTCTTTACCAGTTGATACGGCAGCGATTGTCGCAAAACGGAACGCGAGGCCCTTCATTTTGTCGGCTGTCTTTGCAGTTTCTTCAGCACCATATTGGTTGAAGATTTTTGCAAGGACTTTCTTTAGCTGTTTCTTGTTCTGGATAGAGTTATCGTAAGGATATTCTGCAGGCAAGATTTCGTTAAAGAAGACACGTCCAAGGGTTGTATCGCGGATCTTACCCTTTGCGAATACGCGGATTGGACTTTGTAGTTGCAATTTCTTGTTGTCATATGCCATCTCGGCTTCATAGACAGAACTGTAAGCCTTTACGGTATCAGTTTGCGCGTTTGGCTTTTCGTACGTTAGGTAGTAGTTACCAAGGACAACGTCCTGACCGATGTTTAGGACCGGCGCACCGTCGGCTGGCTTCAAGAGGTTGTTCGTTGCGCTCATTAGTTCGCGAGCTTCACGCTGCGCATCATCTGATAGCGGCAAGTGAACAGCCATCTGGTCACCGTCGTAGTCGGCGTTAAATCCGTTTGCAACAAGTGGGTGTAGCTGAATTGCTTTACCTTCAACAAGTTTAGGCTGAAAAGCCTGGATTGACAGACGGTGAAGTGATGGCGCACGGTTCAACAGAACGTACTTGCCTTCAATCACTGCGTCAAGCGCGTCCCATACCAATGTGTCACCCGCTTCGATCAAACGAGTTGCTGAACGAATGTTGTGTGCGTGTTCACCACGAATCAACCAGCTAATAACGAAAGGCTTGAACAGTTCGAGGGCCATTTGCTTTGGCAGACCACACTGGTGAATCTTAAGCTTTGGACCAACGACAATAACTGAACGGCCAGAGTAGTCAACGCGCTTACCAAGAAGGTTCTGGCGGAAACGACCCTGCTTACCCTTAAGCATGTCACTGATAGATTTAAGACGGCGGCGACCGCCGGTTGCGTTTACCGCACGACCACCACGAGCAGCACTGTTGTCGATCAAAGCATCAACAGCTTCTTGCAACATACGCATTTCGTTTCGGCAGATAACTTCAGGAGCATTAAGGTCCATGAGTTTCTTCAAACGGTTATTACGGTTGATAACACGGCGGTAAAGATCATTCAGGTCAGATGTCGCAAAACGGCCACCTGTTAGCTGTACCATTGGACGTAGGTCCGGTGGAATCACTGGAAGTACAGTTAATGTCAGGCTGTTTGGCTTGATGCCAGCAGCGTGCATAGCTTCAAGGACCTTTAGGCGCTTCAATAGCTTCTTTTCGCGTTGACCCTTCGCGCCTTCGACTTCTTCAGTCAGCTCAGCGATAAGCTGAGGTAGGTCGATTTGATCAAGCAATGCTTTCATTGCTGTACCACCCATGCCAACCTTGACTAGCTCTTCGTATTCTTCAGGAAGATTACGGTAGTCAGTTTCGTTGATAAGCGCGTTCTTGACAAGGCTTTCAAGCTGAGCCTTCTTTACGTTATAGCTCTCGTTCAGCTCTTCAACTTCGCGTGATTGCTGTTCAGCTAGTGCCTTTACATCAGCACCTTCTTCTTCAGCGGCTTTTTCAGCACGAATTTTGATTGCCATACGAGCAGCTTCTGTTTCTGCTTCTAGATCAGCAAGAATTTGGTCGCGCTTTTCAGTCTCTACGTCAAGGATAACGTAGGTTGCAAAGTAAGCGATGCGCTCTAGGTTGCGGACAGTAATGCCAAGTAGTAGTGACATTGCTGAAGGCGTACCGCGCATGAACCAGATGTGCGCAACAGGTGCAGCAAGGCTGATGTGCGCCATACGTTCACGGCGAACGATAGATTTAGTGACTAGTTCACCATTCTTGTCGATCGCAGCTTCGCGTGAACGAACACCTTTTAGCTTGTTATCGTGCGGGTTGATGTCTTTGACTGGTCCGAAAATTCGTTCACAGAAAAGACCGTCGCGCTCAGGCTTTTGGGTACGGTAGTTAATAGTTTCAGGCTTTGTAACTTCCCCGTGGCTCCACTTTAGGATGTCCTCGGGGCTAGCGACTGCCAGACGGACTGCATCAAAATCAGCAATGCCGTTATTAGCGAGAATACGACTCATCTTTACGCCTCCTCCTTAATTTCTTCTATTTCATCAATATCTTGGATGCTTACACCGTCTTCGATGTCGCCAAGCTCATCAGCTTCGTCCAGGATTGTTTCAAATTCTTCATCGTCAAAGACAATTTCCGCAGGGACAGTCTTGTCTGCAGGGCCGCTAGTAGCGATGATTGCTTCAGCGTCGATTGCGACGTCTTCTGACTCATCAAGCAGGTCAACGCGAAGACCAAGACCTTGCAATTCTTTTACGAGAACGTTGAATGATTCAGGTAGTTTTGGACCGACAATTGCCTCGTTCTTGATGATTGATTCGTATGCCTTGGCACGTCCGTAAACATCATCCGATTTGATTGTAAGCATTTCCTGCAAGGTTGTTGCAGCACCATACGCTTCCAGCGCCCAGACTTCCATCTCACCAAATCGCTGACCACCGTTTTGCGCTTTACCACCGAGTGGCTGCTGGGTGACCATTGTGTATGGACCAGTTGAACGAGCGTGAATCTTGTCACTAACCATGTGGTGCAGCTTAATGATATGCATCACACCGACAGTTGTGCGTTCCTCGAATGCTTCACCAGTACGGCCGTCATATAGCTGTGATTTACCATCGCGAGCGTAACCAGCTTTTTCCAGCTCGTCGCTGATGATCTCGTTTGGAACACCGTTAAATGGAGGCGTAGCGACCTTGTAACCGAGTGCGCGCGCTGCCATACCAAGGTGTGTTTCGAACAGCTGACCAATATTCATACGAGATGGGACACCGAGTGGGTTCAAGACCACATCAACTGGCGTACCGTCTTCCATGAACGGCATGTCTTCGACAGGAAGAATACGCGCAACGACACCCTTGTTACCGTGACGACCAGCGAGCTTGTCGCCAACGCTGATCTTGCGAAGCTGTGCAACGAAGATTTGAATCTGCATTAGGACACCAGCTTTAAGTTCATGACCGTTTTCGCGGCTAAAGATCTTAACGCCGACAACTTTACCACCACCGGCGTTGTTCATGCGCTGCGAAGTATCGCGAACGTCTTTAGCCTTTTCACCGAAGATTGCGCGCAGTAGGCGCTCTTCTGATGAAAGCTCTTGCTCGCCCTTTGGTGTAATCTTACCGACAAGAACGTCGCCGGACTTAACCTCGGAACCAACTTGAACGATACCATTTTCGTCTAGGTGACGAAGTGAATCTTCTGAAACGTTTGGAATGTCACGAGTGACAATTTCTGGACCAAGCTTGGTTTCGCGAACTTCAACGGTGTAATCTTTGATGTTGATGCTAGTCAGTGCATCTTCTTTGACGATACGATCAGAAAGAACGATCGCGTCATCCATGTTGTAACCACCCCATGGCATGAAGGCCACAGTAAGGTCGCGACCAAGTGCCAATTCGCCATCAGCGATTGAAGCACCTTCGATCAGGATGTCACCTGCTGAGACTTTTTGACCACGAAGAACGCGGACTTTTTGGTTGATTGAACGGTCATCGTTAGATTTTGCAAAGTGTACGACTTCGTAAATCTTTACACCGTCTTTGTACTTGACGTGAACTTCATCACCGTCAGCACGAACAACTTCACCGTCAGATTCAGCAACGATCAACTGGCTAGTGTTTGCAGCAAGCGCTGTCTCGATACCAGTACCAACGACAGCCGCTTCTGGATTAAGAAGAGGAACTGCCTGTTTCTGCATGTTCGAACCTGTTAGTGAACGGTCAACACGGTTTTTCTCGATGAATGGGACAAGTGATGCAGTTGAACCAAGAATCTGCTTGTTGGCTGCGTCCATGTACGTGACATCGGCAGCGTCAACCTGTGCAGGATTGAGGTTGTCACGAGCACTCACGCGCTCGTTTGCAAACGTATTATCGTCGTTTAATTTCGCACCGGCATCAGCGATCACTTCGCCAAGTTCCTGTGAAGCATCCAAGTAGACGACTTCGTCAGTTACTTTGCCGTTAACTACCTTAAGATATGGAGTTTCGATGAAGCCGTATTCGTTAACGCGTGCATATGACGCAAGGTTAAGTACCAGTCCAATGTTGGCACCTTCTGGTGTTTCAACAGAACAAAGGCGACCGTAGTGCGTAGGGTGCGCGTCGCGGACGTCAAAGCCAGCACGTTCACGCGACAAGCCACCAGGACCCATCGAGCTTAGGCGGCGTTTGTGTGAAAGCTCTGCAAGCGGGTTTACTTCGTCCATCAACTGTGAAAGCTGTGAACTAGCAAAGAATTCACGAACAGCAGCAACAACTGGGCGAGCATTGATCAGCTGACCAGGGGTTACAGTCTCTAGATCACTCATGCTCATGCGGTCCATTGCGTTACGTTGCATACGAAGCATACCAACGCGGAACTGACGAGCAACCAATTCACCAACTAATTTAACGCGGCGGTTTGATAGCGCGTCGATGTCGTCAGCTGGTTCCTGAGTATTATTAAGGCGAATAATTTCCTTGATGATTGCGATAAGGTCGCTCATTTGGAAAACACGGTTTTCAGTCGTGTTTGGCACTTCCAAACCAAGGCGTTGGTTCAATTTGTAACGTCCGACGCGACTGTAGTCGAATCGCTTAAAGTCGAAGAACATGCGTTCGATCATCGTACGAGCGTTATCAACGGTCGCAAGATCACCCGGTCGCAAGCGGCGATAGACTTCGATCAATGCTTCATTCGCACCGCGCGCTGGATCTTTTTCGAGCGTGGCATCGATATATTTCACTTCGCCAGTGTCAACATCAGCAAACAATGCTTTGATTTCAGATGTCTTATTGTGGCCTAGGGCGCGCAATAGAGTTGTCACTGGTAGTTTTCGGCGACGATCGATCTTTACGTAGATAGTACCGTTTGAAGCGGTTTCAAATTCCAACCATGCACCACGGCCAGGAATAAGCTTTGCGCCGTAGTTATTGCGTCCGATTGCACTGTCGGCAGTAAAGAACACACCCGCAGAACGGATCAACTGCGAAACAACGACACGTTCGGTACCGTTAATCACGAATGTACCGCGGTCAGTCATCCATGGGTAGTCACCAAGGTAGATTTCCTGCTCTTTAACTTCACCGGTGACCTTATTGGTCAATTCAACGTTCGCATGTAGCGGCGCATCAAAGGTAAGGTTGTTTTCTTTTGCGTCTTGCTCACTTGTCTTTGGATCCTGGAATGCATATTCCTTGAATCGTAGTTCGAGTTTTTGACCAGTATAGTCCTCGATCGGGTTAAGTTCTGCAAATATTTCACTCAAACCAGTCTCGACGAATTCACGCCATGAGTCTTTCTGGTGAGCGATTAGGTTTGGTAGTGGTAAAGCGGTATCGTCCTTTGTAAAGAACACACGCTTAGCCACGTCAGGCTTGGTTTTTGCCATTGTAACTCCTCGCATTGAATTAATTTAGTTGGGTAATCGGCGCCGAAGATTCCCTAAACTCTGATTCGTTCCCTGTTAGGGCCAACTAACGGTGAACATGCACAACCAAAGATACACTACTTCTTAGTACCCATTGTGCGGGTTTTAGAGCAATTAGTCAAGGGGTAAATCAAGCATTCGATGCAAACATGAAAAGCGGCCGGAATGATGAAAATTCACTCATCCGGCCGCCGTATTCAATACCACGTTACTCCTCCCATGATTGTCTGATTCTGTAGTGGATATAGATCAGCGCGAATATCGCCAGGCCCATCACAATCGAGTACACCGCGAAACTTCCGATAGCAATCGACAGCGCGCTAGCGAACACGCTTGCAATTGATCCAAACAAATACAATAGCAAAAGCAGCAGTCGACCTTCGGCGCCCGACCTGCCGTCCCTGACGAGCAACCAACCCAACACCACCGCGATCAAAGCCAATAGGCTTACACCCATTGAAATATGATTAATGGCAATCATTGCGTGCAATCCAGCACCATCCGCTCATTTGAAGGTAAAGAACACGTATCAATACTTATATAATTTATTATAATTCTCGTCAATAAAAATGTGTGGTGGGGTCATGTCTGACCCCTTTCGCGCCCACACGACACGCATTACATCCTAGGCTTTTTGAATGGTTCCATGTTTAAGTGGCGTCGTATCTCTGCAGCGTTTGCCGCCTGATCGTCAAGTTCTTTTTGAACCGCGCGTTTTTCAGCCTCGTCATCTTTGACCTTTTGCTTAGCGGTCATTCTTCTTGACCACCAAGTTGCGATGAGCGTACAAAGCGCCAAAACAAACACGACCGCCACCGACCAAATAACCATCCAGAAAAACTGAGTAGCAACACCAATTGCGTTCTGCATATAGCCAACAGTATTAACCGCTCCGGTAACATTCTGCTGCAACCCGTTGATCGTACCGACAAGTCCATCCAGCAATCCAAGCGGCGACTGGATATCATTCTGCGTCATCAATGGGTCTTTACCGGCAGACCATCTGGGGTTTGTCATGTCCGACAGGATATAAAACGACACGGCGATATTTGCGAGCAAGAATGCAAAAGATGCAAACAGCAACCCCATCAGTGATGCGGCTATAATCTCCCAGTATCGTTTATGTTTTGATACAAGAAACCCCAGTACCCCAAAGAGCACCGCAATAACCCACACCAAAATCTTAAACCACTCTAGGCTAATACCTTCAAGAACAACCATAACACCTACCACCTATCTCATTAATGCCTGGATAGGTTTATCTAATCACACATAAAATCTGCGGTCAACGAACGCCTAGCTACGCCTTATCAATAACCGCATCGATAAGCCCATAGGCTTTTGCCTCTTCGGCACTCATCCAAAAATCACGATCTGCGTCTTTTTCTACTTTTGATAGCTTCTGGCCAGTGTTTTTGGCGAGAATCTCGTTCAAACGCTGCTTAAGGAACAGGCCTTCTCGCAGTGTTATCTCTTGATCGCTAATCTTACCCTGTGTCCCGCTGGATGGCTGGTGGATCATAATACGGCTGCTCGGCAGAGCGAATCGCTTACCCTTAGCGCCACTCGATAGCAAGAATGCACCCATACTCGCCTGCAATCCAATTCCGATCGTCTGCACATCCGGACTAATATACTGGATCGTATCATAGATAGCCAAGCCATCATACACACTACCGCCCGGGCTATTGATGTATAATTTAATATCCTTTTTCGGATCATCATAAGCAAGATGCAGTAATTGTGCGACGACAATATTTGCCGTGTGCTCGTTCACGTCCTCACCTAGAAAGATAATACGTTCGTTTAGTAGGCGCGAGTAAATATCAAACGCACGTTCGCCGTCATGCGTTTTCTCGATAACTGTTGGTACAAGATAACTATTTGGCTTATTCATATTATCTATTGTAGCAAAATTAGCACTCGATGCAAGTGAGTGCTAGTGATCACGTATTGACATTATTGGCATATTGTGATATATTCTATATAATCTTTTCGCCCCTAGCATTGGAGATGTAATGGCTATTGATAAAGACGTTCTTTCACCAGAAGATCAGACAGACCAATTCCGGTTTGTGCGCCAAGGCCTCGCCTACCAACCGCGAGATCATTCAGCCCTCGGACTGCTGCTTATGCTGGCGGGTGTTGTTTTTGCCGTGATTGCAGGAGCGTACCTTGTCGAGCATTTCGGCAGGCTCTTGCCGGAAAAGACGACCGACGTGTTTGCGCTGACGCGCGATCTCGCCACCCATACCAACACGAATCCATGGATTTTCGCCGGTATCGCCTGGGGATTGTATGTCATACTGGCACTTTGGATACTGGATCGCACCATCATAGCCGCCTCCGATCTTGCGTATGCAACCCACACGCCAAGGATGAATGTGCTTTTCATAAGAAGCCTTCAAATGCTGCGATGGGTACTTGCCATGATCGTGACTGTCGCATTCGGCTACTTTTTTCTGTAGCCGGTCAGATCAGCACCATCTAAACAGTCACGACACCGAAGATCGTGACGGCCACCAACCAGCAGACCTCCCTGCTGGTTTTTTCATTGCCGAAAACAATGTCGCTTTGCATCCACTATCAGGTGTGATATAAATCAAACATTGTTCCTTACCATATTCGACTTAGGAGGATGTGATGAATCTTACGATTGACACCCTACGCAGTTCACTTGATAACGTACAGCTGCAGTCGCCAGATATTATATTCTGGTTCCAGCATACCGCCTCACCAATGCTCGTTACGCGTCGATATCCCAATGACTACAGGCAGTACAAATGGGACGTCATAAAAGAACGACGACTCATCGGCGTGACAACGGGATTTGTCGCAAAAGGCAGTGCGCTCATGGATGGCTTCAATCCGATATATTTTGATCCGCCGCTGTCTGATGCCATCCACCAGATTCGCGTCGTGAGGTTTGTTCCAGATTCAGGTGAGATTTCACTCAATATCGACACGGATATCGATACCAACCTCGACACGTGGACAGTCGGCTGCAAGATGAAATCCGCCGCCGTCATCGGCGTCACAGACGCGTCGACAATGAGCGAACGTGAGATACGTATCGAAGATGCGTTTTACCTGCAAATCACTCTCCATAGCCGCAAAATCGAATTTAAGTAATCAACAATTGCCCCCAGCCAAGCAGCTGGGGGCAATTTTACTATATGCTATTACCGACGAACACATTACTATATACCCATGAACTACCGCGATGCCTATCCCTCATGCGCTGACTGCCCTTTTCTTCAGATGCAACAGACTCAGCGCGATGACACTCGCAAAGACATACAGGACGGCGAAATACACATCGCCGCAAAACAGGCGGCGCTCGATCATTACATCGAGATGTCACTCAATATCAGCACTTATACGCTTCTCCAACTTATGGCGGCAAAAGAGCACGGCGTACCCGACGAAGAACTGCAGCCATTGATCGACAGTGTCGATGCATACGATAAGGACGCGGCAATAGTTGAAAATAACAGCGCTAGTCAGATCGCCGCAGCACATACCTACATCGAAACCTCAAACAGTATCATCGAACTAACCGATGCCATTACCCAAAAAGTCGCGAGTGATTGCCCGGGATACTCTATTCAGCGCTATCTGGGGCAAAAAGGCTGTAAATCCTCCCTCATCCCCTTCGTCGATACGGATAATAAATAACCCGCATGACGCGGGCTATTTTATGAAAGGAATACTATTTTTTCGTGTTTAGCTCTAGCAAGCGCTCGACTGTCTTCTCGGTCAAAAGACGATTTGCGATATCACGACGCGCTTCCGGCTGATCAAATTGTGCAACCATCTGCGGATTGTTCGCATACTGCGTCTTATACATATTGACATGCTCTTCAAGTTCTTTGCTTGTTGCCTCGATCTTTTCGGCCTTACTAAGTTCGGCAAGTGCAAGTCCAGCCTGAACACGCTTTTCGGCAGCTTCGTAAACTTCAGTTTGTAGCCATTTTTCTTTGCTTTCAAAACCTTTGTTTTCAAGATATTGATCAAGTGTCAGACCTTGATACATCAGATTTTGCGTCATGTCGCGCTCGATAGATTCCGACTGATCGTTCACTAAAATCTCAGGTACTGGCACTTTACTGACTTCAACAAGCTGTTTAACAAGACTATCTTTCAACTTTTCGTTGGCTTCACGCTCTTTTTGCTGGGTAAGTTCGCGTTTGATGTCCGTCTTTAGGTCATCAACTGTCTTAAATGGCCCAACTTTGCTCGCGAATTCATCATCAACTTCAGGAAGAGCAATTTCTTTAACTTCCTTCAAGGTTGTCGTAAATACGACGTCAGCGCCCTTTAGGTCGGCAACATGATACGTATCAGGGAACTTTAATTTCAAATCAAATGTCTCGCCTGGTTTTTTACCAACAATACCCTCTTCAAAACCTGGAATAAACGAATTACTACCAAGCGTCAGATCGTAATCGGTACCCGTCCCGCCATCGAAAGCAATGTCATCCTTTTTACCGACAAAATCGATCTTCACTTCGTCGCCGTCTTTTGCGGCACGCTCGACAGGCTTTTTCTCACCCATACCACCGCGCATCCGCTCGATAATCTCAGCAACATCTTTTGCTGCAACAGAAATCTTTTCCTTTTCCGCCTTTAGCTTTTTATAGTCACCCAATATGACAGTTGGTAGAATCTCGGCTTCAGCAGTAAATTCCAATTCCTGGCCAGGAACAAATTTTTTAATTTCAACCGCTGGACGATCAAGCGCTTGAATACCCTTGTCGAGGTAGGCTTGAGCAACTGACTTTGATAATGCATCCTCTAATGTTTGCTGGGACAGCATTTCAAGATCAACGTTCTTAGCAGCAACACTTGGTGGCACGTGACCTTTACGGAAACCGGGAACCTTCACGGT
>CAMPJF010000005.1 GCA_946886725.1 uncultured Candidatus Saccharibacteria bacterium
TTTCTGATCGGCAAGAAGTTGCTACTTGTAGTCGTAAATAAACAGTCGCTCGAATTTACTCTGGTTAAACACGAAGATATCTTTGTCGATAATGAGGACCTGATTGTCAGTTGGCATCTTGAGGCCAACGTCCGCCTGAAATGCGCCAAATTTGCCATCGCGGAATTCCCACGATGTTGCTCCATTCAAGACGCCGCCTTGGCTGATCTGCTTCACTGCATAGAACGCTTTTTTCGGATCGTCTTTGTGGGTAAATCGTGCCACAATACCCTTCACGCGTTTAAATTCATGTTCTTCTTGACTAAATTCGACGATGTCGTGGCGCTCTTGTTCAATTAAGTGAATCAATGTCTCCGCACGCCCTACCTTTTCAAGGTCCGTACGAAGGAGTGTATTCTCTTCCGTTTCAGACATTTCAAAATCACGGACTGATAGACCTGTGCCTGCGCCGAGGTTAACAAAATTAATCATGTCGTACAAAAATAACGGCTTAATCTGAGCATTCAGGTCGCTCATAAAGTTTGTGCTATATGGTGTAAAGTTTTTGTTGAATAAAAAGAATTCAACGTCTAATTCTTTTTTAATGCCGTCGGTATTATTGGCCCACAAAAAAATATCCGTGGTTTCGCGTGTTTCTGTTTCAGATTCCATATTCTAACTTTCGTTTATTAACAATTCCCTCTATCTTACCCCATATTTGACAGAATATGAAGACGGTTATCGTTGTTCAAGATACGTCACCATCGCTGCCAAACCGCCAAGAAGTATCCGTTGCTGCTCCCTTGTTTCGATAAATTGAGATTGAATATTCATCTTTTTTTTCTCTAAATCATCGTCCCATTTTCCGACAAGCATCGCGTGATTGGTAGGCTCAAATAGAACGGGCAGATTATTAATAAGAGCAATCGATCCCTTGCCATGTTCGCTATCCAACAATGCACTATGAACAAGTGTAGTGGCGGTCCGCCCCATTGCCAGCTTAATATGGTGTTCTAGTTCAAATCTGTCATCACTATCAAGCTGCAAAAAGCGCTCCACAATACTGCCGTAAAGCGACGCTTCGACTTCGATTCTTTCATAATCATCATAAAGATGTACTTCAAATTCGCGCGTTTGATTGATGTACTTAGGATACGGCGGATAGATTTGCAGTTCATCATGCGCATTAAATAATGCGTCTTGGTAAGGAGAAGGCTCGGGGTCAGGCTCCGACAGTGATTCACCGACAGGGTTACTCATTAATGAATACTACTATAATCTTATTTTGCAGTATGTCAATGGCTATTACTGTATCCAGGCGGACCGTCGATCGCCTATCGATCGATGAAGTGCGTTTGCCGCTCTTGATAGGTCGATATGCTCCCGTAAGCGGTCATGAAGCTCACTCAGCTCACCTTCCTCGACCGGGTGAACATCTCGCCAGGCTTCGAATGTACCTTCTGGTGTTTTTTTCAATAGGTAGTTGCCGTACCATGCCTGGAGGTTGCCATTTCTCAGCCAATCGAATGAAAAATCATCGACGTATGATTCCTGCTTGGAATCCTCATTAAGCTCATTTTGCCGAAATCGTATGCGCATCTTCCACTGGTCATGTTGCACTTTCGCTACGCGACATGCTAAATACTCCTCGAGTGTGCCGTCATAGAAGTCGTCATTACTGCTATTCATGTTATTGACCGCCGCGAATGCATGGCGTTTATTGCCGCTCAGAACCGAACGCTCTTGCTGGCCCAATATTTGCATAACCAGCGATTGCGTCGCCAATACGGATTCGATTGAAAGTGGGGATTCTAAGGACGCTTCTTTCGTCCAGCGATTATCCTCGTAGGTTTTCTGCGTCTTTCCAACGCCGGAAATGTTTGTATATTCGCCATATATCTTCGCTCTCATGTCATTTCTCCCAGTCAAATCCTTGACCAAAGTGTCCATAACGAGCAGTCTGTTCGTATATCGGGCGCCGTAGGTCGAGGCTGTCAATTATCCCGTTTGGTGTTACGTCATAGCCTACACCTTTTTCAGCTATCCCGTCAACTACAACCGTCACTTCCATTGGCTCGGCAACGCCAATCGCGTACGCCAAGCGGACAAATACCTCGTTTGCCTGCCTGTTCCTCAAGTAGTCGACTGCGATCTTACGGGCTATATAGGCGGCGCTACGATCAACTTTACTTGGATCCTTACCACTGAACGCACCGCCACCGACGGGAATTCGTGGTCCGTAATTATCTACGGCAAGCTTGCGGCCAGTGAGGCCCGCATCCGCATCAAAACCTCCAATTTCCCAATCCCCAGCCGGGTTCGCATGTATAGTTAGCGCCGTTTCGTCCACGTACGCAAGTTCATCGCTAGCGATCCATGCATGAATTTGCTTGATCAAATCCGCCTGTGGTGCATACTGAAAACTAGCCACGAGATGTACGATTCTGTCACCATTCAAGGTGACCTGCGTCTTACCATCATACGGCCATGTTTCATACAGATACTGATTCAAGCGGCGAGACAAAACGACTTCAAGAGGCAAAAACTCCGCTGTCTCGTTAGTAGCATATCCAATCATAATACCCTGATCGCCCGCACCGCCGGTATCAACGCCTGCGGCTATCTCGGGGCTTTGCGCGGCGATATGCTCGATCAGCTCGACGTCACCCGCCAGCCGCCGAACTATCGCAGCGACGTCGACATTCACCGCCCTAGACGTTACCTCTCCAGTGACAAAGACTTTACCATGACCACCGGCAACATCGATAGCGACGCGCGCAAACGGATCTTCACGCAGATGCGCATCCAAAATCGCATCCGATATCTGATCGGCAATTTTATCAGGGTGCTTTGGTGAAACGCTCTCGGCGGTTCGATAATTACTTACTACAGACATGAAAAACTCCTTTCTATCTGCCCTGATATATGGCACTAGGAAAGGAGTTCGTTCAATAAGAGGATACTCGTATATCTTTCCTGATGTCTATCAGGCGGAATTAGCACCTTGCTGGTATACGGCAGGTTGCTGGCGAGTCATCGGGCCGATCCCTCTTCGCTCTCTTGATATTTAGTTTGTTACCTTTTCACTGTAGCATGACCGCGCCGTTACCGCCAAATTATTCATTTTCTAGATGCTGACATGCAACAATACTAAACTCGACAAGCTCATTGAACATCTGGCGCGCATCATAGACCGACATTCGCCTGTCGGGATAATGACCGCCTTTTTCAAGATCAACTGTCTGAATAAATGCAGATGTCACCGTTCCAGCGTTCTTTTGCAAAACATAATGAGTAGTCATTCTAGTCTGGCCCCATTCTGCAACCTGGGGGCTCGCATCCACGGTGACGCTGTAAATCTCACTTTTATATACGGGACGCGCCTCGTACTCGATTCGCATCGATACACTCTCTTGATGGTGTAAATGGTTATACCTAAATTCACGGAATAATCTCACACCACCGCCCTTAATGGTCTCGTAATGCTGCCTGCTGCTATCACCATATGGTAATCGTAAAAGATCATCAGCCAGATCACAGCCGATCTCTAGTTCGTGCTGCAGTTCAAGTGAACGCTCAGTCTGATAAATCGGACGTTCAGTATAATCAGATGGGATCAACCCGTGCTCGTACATAACGATACTATACAACCAAATTACCCTATTGCCCAGCTTTTTTAAGTACTATACATTAAACCGCAGTGGAGTCATCACCTCCCGGTAAAACGCAGGTCCGTCGTCTGTGCTGTGTGCTTTATCGTACGAATATCCGTACAGCGAAAAATCTTTCAATTGATCCGGAGTAGTGACGCGATTGTCTATCATCCACCTCGCCATGACGCCGCGCATCATTTTACTGTAGATCGGCACCGTCCCAATCTTGCCATTTTGCTTTTTATCAAGAAAGACCGGAGTGATGATACGACATGACGTATCGGCAGTGACGACTTTCGCGTATTCTTCTGATGACAGAACACAAACAATTCCTTCGGCATCGGCATCGACAAATGCAGCGACATCACGGCCCCAAAAGTCATATAGGTCCTTTGCGTCAGCTACAGCCAACTTTGCCCTCATCTCTAAACGATAGGCCGATACATAATCTAGTGGCCGCAATGCCCCATACAACCCACTCAGGATTCGCAAATGCCGCTGTGCCCATTCGAGATCCTCTCTCGATAATGTCCGTGCAAAAAAACCCTTGTACACATCACCGACGTACGCATATATTGCCGGTTGCGTCACACCGCCCCACTGCGCATACGACGCGCGTGTTGTCTGAGCAATGCCATCGCTGACGCTCATTACTTCCTTGATGTCGGGTATACCGCGCATCCGATCAACGATACTCTCAGCTTGGGGCAAAAAATAAGGATGCGTCGATTTCAGAGCGGTCGGTGGTACAGACGCAAAGTCCATTGTCTTTGAGGGGGCAAGGAGAATAATCACAGGGAACATCCCCTACATCGCGCCACAACACCGAGCACTGCAGTAACGGTCGAAGTATTCAGGCGCAAAATTAAATGCGTTCGCCTTCTCTCGCCTTGTTTGCCCAGACGTCAGCCAGCTCATTACCCTCGTCGTTATTGTGGCCACGCACCCAGATAAGAGTCGCGTTTGATTCACGGTATAGTGGACAAACCTCTTGTACGATATCAAGATTCTTAATTTCGCCACCTTTTTTCTTCCAGCCGTTCTTTTCCCAATTCAGTGACCATTTCGTAATGACATTAATCCAAAACTCACTATCAGTATAAATCTGACATTCAGCACCATCAGCATCTTTTAGTGCCGCGACAAGCGCTTTACCTTCCATCCGAATATTTGTCGTTTCACCATCTTCGCTGCCTAAAATATGCGGCTGTAACTCTTTGATAACGGAAAATCCGCCGGGGCCAGGATTCGGACTGGCACTTCCATCTGTGTAATAAGTAATCATTCATTCTATTATACCCGATGGGCATGAATAAGCCCCCGACAATCGTCAGGGGCTTATCCGAGTTGGTGGGTAGATGGGTTGTCATTTAGCGTTCTTATCTGCGTCTCGTTGTGCGATTGCAGCGTGAATCTCGTTGATACGAGCTTCTAGCCGGGTCAGCGTGTCGGGCGTAGGCAGCAATTGAGCCGACTCAAGAAATAGCGCGGCCGTATAGGCATCCTTCAAGTGACGCAGTCGGTCTTCAAGAGATTTATACGACAGTCGCTCTTCGGTCATCGATCGCTGAAACAAAGATTGGTTACGTGAAATAGCCAATTCTTGCTGCTGCATTTGCAGCAGTCGAGCATCTTCATCCTTCTGCGCCCGCAACAAGGTATCGAAATCATCACTTTCCGCAAACTGAGCTTCAAATGAGCTCATATCCGGGCCGTGCCTAAGATTCTCTGATTTATCTGACATGACAATCTGCCTTCCTGGTAATGGACTAACTCGGAATAACTAAACTATAACAGATATTACTTACAAAGCAAGCGGATTCTACGCCCAGTCAGTTTTACTCATCTTTCATGCGGCTGAGTTGACGCACTTTGATTACGGCAGATGCTGCCCGCCAGTTACCCCCATCACCTCTCCGATGACATAGCTTGATTCCTGGGAGGCCAAAAATACATATAGCGGCGCGCACTCGGCTGGCTGACCAGCACGGCCGAGTGGCGTCTTTTGGCCAAATGTCTTGATCTTTTCTTGAGGCTGACCATAACTGGGTTGCAATGGCGTCCAAATCGGTCCAGGGGCAACAGCGTTCACTCGGATGCCCCGCGGCGCCAGCTGGATGCCTAAGCCGTGCGTAAAATTAACAATCGCAGCCTTTGTACCTGCGTAGTCCAATAAGCCTGGCGACGGCTGATACGCCTGGATTGAAGCCGTGTTGATAATCGCGCCGCCAGCCGGCATATATTGCAATACCGCCTTCGACAGCCAGAACATCGCAAAGACATTAACGGTGTAGGTGCTAATTAATTGATCGGTTGATAAATCTTCGATATTTGGAGTGTATAGTTGCTTACCAGCATTATTCACTAAAATATCGATTGATCCCATCTTGTCTGCCGCAAACCCTACCAGCTCTTTGCAAAAATCTTCTGAAGTTAGGTCGCCCGCTAGTCCATAGACGCCGTGCCCCGCCTCTTTCATAAAGCGCATCGTATCCTGCGCGTCAGTCTCTTCGCTCGGTAGATAAGTAATGACAACGTCAGCACCTTCCCTTGCATACGCTATCGCGACAGCACGACCAATACCTGAATCTGCTCCGGTGATTAGCGCTTTACGTCCTTGCAAGCGGCCGGTTCCGTGATATGACGTCTCACCATGATCGGCCCTCGGATCAAGTTTTGAATCCAGACCCGGTTCGGGCTGCGTCTGCTCGGGAAAATCCATCATTGGATACTGCTTTGTCGGATCCTGCATCGCATATTGGTCTTTTTTGTCGTTCATCGTACCTCCTCTGCATTACTACCTGCCTAGTATAGGTAGCGGTCAGTGGCACGTCAGTAAAAAATTCAACAAAAACTCAACGGGATTACAGCAGGCGCTGTGGCTCTTCGATCTCCTCATCGTCAAGCTCTAATGATTTAATGACCGGCAACGCTCGGCTTGTAATCCCCTGCAGATCACCGTACATACCAATCGTATTATCAATAACCGCACGAATCGCCTTCTCCTGGTGCGCCCAACGCAGCGCTGCAGCCCGCTTTTCTTTTTCGATTTCCGCCTGGAGCGTGCCATAATTTTCGACGATCGCCTCTACGCGGTGACGGAACTCTGGACCAACTAAGAACTGGTACAGCGCCTCCATCTTAGCATCCTTGCCGGCGTTCATTTTATTCGCCGCATCGACTTGTAGGATTGTCGTACGTAAAGCGGCGGCAAGAACCGGCGCAAGCCTCGGCTTGACGACCCACAAGTTCGCCTCTAAGTGTTTCATGTCACCCATGTCTGCCGGTATTTCGTGCGAGACGATCACCCCGATATTCGCCCCCGCTTCACGAATATCCTGTTTGAATTTTGGCACCCAAGCTGGCTGCCATTTGCCATTCTTTGTTTCCCATAAAAGCACACCGCAACCGACACCCAGCTGATTATTCACCATCTGTTTGATATCAGCACCGCGCTGGCCTTTCTTCACTTCTTCCAATTGATCATATGGAAATTCTTCGCGCAGGCGATTTTCTAGATCCAGTTCTAATACTTCACCTTGATTCTGCTGGGATCCTTGGGTCGCCTTGCGCTGCGCATCTTCAAGAGCTTTTTGTGTGTCGGCCAATTTTTTCTCTTGCTCTAAAATACGTAGATGATATTTCTCTTCGGCAGCCTTCTGGACATCTTCACGAATTTTATCTTCGCCCTCGGCGAGCTTTTTCTGAGCATCCAATTCGGCGTTAGCGCGTGCCTGTTTTTCCTCACGTAGCGATTGCATAAGCTCGCTTAACTGTTCACGAAGTTTCTTGTTGGCTTCTTTTTCAGATTCAGCATCTTCGCGGAGATTCTTAACAAGCGATTCCTGCTCGATCGCCGCCTTTTTCTGTGAACTTGTCAGTTCTAATTCGAGTTTCTTTTTCGCAAGATCCAACTCTGCGTCAAGTTGCTGCTTTAATAGCTCTTTTTCGCCCGCTAATTGCTTCTTTGCCAGTTCGGTGGCAGAATCGCGTTCGGCTTTGACATATTTCGCCGCTTCTTCGCGAATTTTTTCCATCTCTTGTTTATGTTTATGTTGCTCAGCCGCAAGCACGCGTGCTTCAATCTGCCCCTCTAGCGCCTTATCGACTTCAATATCAGTGCCGCACGTCGTGCATGTAATCGTATTCACTAAAACCCCATATTCGTTATCAATCCATTATACCAGTTGCAAGGCGCACCGAATGTTACCAGCCGCCACTTGCACCACCACCGCCAAATCCGCCGCCACCAAAGCCGCCAAATCCGCCGCCCGAGCTACCACCGCCACCAATAAACGGTCCGCCAGCCCACCAGCTCGGTGCATCCCCGTGACTCGCGTGGGAACGGTAATTTGCCGAAACGGCCTTATCGAGGAGTAAACCAAGGAGCGTCAGAACAACAATGGCGGCAATTCCGATGAATAAAAAGCCAAAGATCAGGCCAAGAATCGCCCCAATCACCCCGCCAATAACTCCACCAGCCCACCAGCTTTTCGTGCGAGCAAGCATCGACCCCAGCCAGCTAAATCCCATTAATCCAAAAAATAGTACGAATTCCCATGGGAATGAGCTCCCCTGACCCGCAGGCGCAGTTTGCGACAAATTAGGATCCGCCTCGCCGTGAATTGCCGTAATAACCCCATCGACACCAGAATCTATACCGGCATAATAGTCATCTTTTTGAAACGCAGGTCGTATGCGATCCCGAATGATCTGATTAGCACGGATATCTGGCAGCGCACCCTCTAGGCCATAACCAACTTCGATACGCATACGCCTGTCGTCCTTTGCGACAAGCAAAAGCACCCCGCTATCCCGATTTTTTTGGCCAACCCCCCATTCGCGCGCCACATTCAATGAATAATCCTCTAGCGCGTCGCCCTGTAATGACGAAATCATCAGCACGGCAATTTGATTGCCCGTCGCCTTCTGCTCGGCGGCGATCTTTGTCGCTAAAGCCGCCTTTTGCTCAGCTGTTAACGTATTTGTCTGATCAACAATCGGCACATCCGTAGGCTTTGGCGGCACTGCAAGTGCACTGACGCCGATCGGCAAAGCAAGCATGGCGAATAAGGCCACTGCAGCAGTAACAACTTTCATCCGAACTTGTCGCATATGCATGTAGCCAAATCCGCCGCTTATCTAAGAGTTAAAATCTACAGTTGGTGCATCTTCAGCACCCTGCTCGGCCTTAAACGTCTCAAAACGATCAAATCCAAAGATACCGGCCGTCAAGTTTGTTGGAAATCGAGAAATTGACGTATTGTATGTCGTAACGACAGCGTTAAAATCCTTGCGCGCAACAGCGATTCTATTTTCGGTACCCTCAAGCTGAACTTGTAGGTCCTGGAACGCAGCAACCGACTTCAACTCAGGGTAGTTTTCTGTGACAGCAAGCAATCGTCCTAATGCCTGACTCAGCTCACCTTGCGACTGCTGGTACTGGGCTAGCTGCTCTGGAGTTGCTTTACTTGGGTCGATTGAAATACTTGTCGCTTTCGCTCGTGCCTCGGTCACTTGTGTCAAAGTCTCTTGCTCAAAATTTGATGCGCCTTTTACGGTAGCGACAAGATTATCAACAAGATCTTCTCGGCGCTGGTACTGCGTATCAACATTCGCCAGCTCTTGGTTGACTCGTTCACGCTGTGCGACTAGCCCGTTATATCCGCCGATAACGACCATGGCAAGAATCACGATGACCCCTACGATAACACTAGGTACTATCCATTTTCGATTCATATCATCTCCTATTTCACACTAATTACTGCTTTCATTATACTGCGTTTCGCATTCGTTTTCACGCCGAAGTGCGCCGGCTGCGGATGTTATTGACCACATGTAGTGAAAGTGGTATTTTAAAGATAATATGAGTAATTTAGAAAACAATTTCTCTATCTATCCCTACGGCTATGAAGACGAGCTAGAGGAAAAACGTGCGGCAATGGAATTATTACGCACTCAAGAGGAAGCGCAGCGAACGTATCTCGGTGAAACCATTGCCCGACCAGCCGATGCAACCGCGCGAAGTATCGGAGATTTGGCGATTCAGAGCTTCACTGGCGGCATATTACACGCTTCGTTCGACACCCAAGCCCGGTCACCTGAATTATCGCCTGCGCGTAACCGTCAGCTCGGCCAGCCCGCCGTCCGTCATCTCGTCTCGATCGATCGCTCACCGATGCTATTACATGAAAGCATTACACAACCCGCCATTAACGAGCGCGCTATTCTTGGCCACGCTCAGCATCGCGCGGCCTAGATTTCATCCGATCGGTCGCTCGCCTAGTTGACATCTAGGTCGGCGAGGATTATACCTGAACCATGAAACAGCGACAGATGGATACAAGTCCTGAAATTCCTCAAGGCATCCGCATTTTGCCAGATGAAACCTTATTAGAAGCGCCGACCGTAGAAATAAATCTGCCCGACAGGCATTTATCCGCAATCGAGGCGATGATAAACCTTACGGGTGTGCACCGATCTAAAGACATTGGCACAAACGGCTCAAGTAATGCCGCCTACACTCGCCCACAAGACAGAAACAACAAATTCTTAGACAAATTCAATCACAAGTTTCACCGCGATGACCATGTCATTGCAGAGTTTCTCTTGCCGTATCATCCGCTTCTAACCCATGAAGCAATCAAGCTCTCCCTAGAATATATGGGCACGATTGATAATTACGACAACCCCATGGATGGGCCTTTTGACGAGCAAGAAAAGGGCAAAATTGCCCATGAAATCCTAAGCCCCGATCACCCTACGGCCATCGAACTGCGAGAGCGAAAAAACTGGGGCTTTCCGTACTACGGCGCCACAGACACTACAGGCAAGAACATTCTTGCAATCCATCGTCTCGTTAATCATCCTGACTACGGCGTAGATTACTTAAAAGAGCGCTACATTGGCCGCGATAAAATACCCCATACCATTCTCTACGGCCTCGATCAGAATATCGCATGGATCACAGGGCGCATGAACAGAAACCCCGAGGGTCTCGTCGAAAACCTCGATAGGAACCCCCTGCATCACGCCAACCAAACCTGGGCTGACTCGCCCGAATCATTCCATCACAAAGATGGCAGTTGGGCCCAATACCAAAACGAGCTCGGCTACGGTGTCGCTGCAGTCGAGCTGCAAGCTGAGACATATGATGCACTACTGGGTGGTGCAGATATCTACGAAAAAATCGGTCGATTCAAAGATGCGGCCGCATTACGCGAGCGAGCCGCCCGATTGCGCGCGGTCATCCTCAAGGAATTCTGGGTGGATGACAGTAAGCATTTTGGCGGTTATTTTGCGCGCGGCACCGATCGCGATTCGACCGGTCGGTTACGGACGCTTGAAATTCGCTCCTCAGACATGGGTCACTTATTACAGTCGGGCATCCTTGATCCCGTAGAGGATGCAGACTTAAATACAGAAATTACCTTTAAACGAGAAGCGGTCATTCGTAATCTTTTCTCGGACGAAATGCTCTGCCCTAGCGGCATCCGCACGCTATCGGCAGATTCGGCCCGCTATGGCGATGCACGCTATCATAATGGCAGCTCGTGGCCGTGGACGACGTATTTTATTGCGCGCGGCCTTGATAAACACGGCTATCATGGACTGTCCTACGAGCTGAAAAAGCGCGTATGGGAAAATTACAACCAGACACATGTCCTAGGCGAATACGCTAGCGGCAGCTCCGACCCCGATGACCGCATTGTTTCACAGGCAGTTCTGGTGCGAAATGACACCCTAACGAGCGAGCAAACGTATCATATTTCACGACCTGCACAATTAATCCAAGGATGGACCGCTGCCGCAATTTACGCAATGAAGCATGAATATGCCGCAGTCACCGCCTGCAGACTAGGTGGACGCTACCTGGCTGCAGTTGGCGTATCTAGTTTTCGCATGGCCGCACTAACCGATGATAGACGCACCTTTGAATCAGAGATTTTACTACCTATTCGCGAGCAGCAATCAATTCGATACGCGGCATAGACCCTATGATAACTCCTTGATGGCGTAATGCTCGGGGTGTAAATCCTCCACCGTATACGCGCCATCTTGCTCGCGGTTATACTCAACAACAAAGTCGGCACGATAATATTCGTTCTCTCGTATCGATTTGTAAAAAATGTTTGCTTTATGTGCACGATCCGTTGCCGGCACTGGGCCTTTATACAAAATTATCTCGTGCGCCTGCCCCGGACTAAGCCTGCGGTCGATTTCGGTTTTTCGATCAAGAATGACACACTTATCAATCTCTATATCAACCGTTGATGTGTTCGTTACCCATATCGTCACCGTTATCACCTCACCATCGACGTGTGTTTCACAATGACGCAAATCAAATGTCGGTATTACTTTCGTCTGCTGAGGAGCGAGCACTTGCGCCGGAGGTGGATTCGTCGGCGTCGCCACCTGCGAGTCAAATTGATCCCTAGCCGAGACGGACTCGTTCGACACTGGCGAGTTAGGATCTTCAAACACTGGTTTGCCCTGTATTATCTTCTTTAGCCCATCCATGAATCCCATATACACCTCCTTCTTTGCTTCTTACACTCCTATTATCACGCGAACTGGCAAAAACGTCCAATTCTTCATAGCCATCATTGTTGGCCAAATTGATAAAAACACTACAATTTGACGCACAATTCCCTTGCCTCGCATCTGGCAATACGGTTTAATGGTATACAGATTCAAAGTGAGGGTACGTTCTATGGCCTGATGGCGGTAGGATTGTCACTTATGGACAAAAAACACACGGATACATTCACAGGAGGGCTTATCATGCCTGAAGCAGCAGTTATTCCCCAGATTCAAACGATCTACCTTCTTGGTGCTAAGGTCTGCGGACAATGTGAGATCGTCCTTGAGAACCTTGCAAAGAAAGGCTTGAAAGCGATAAAGGTCGTGATCGATCCAAGCAACGAAACCCACCAAAAGTTTCGTGAAATGGCAGTCAGTCGCGGCGACACGTCAGCGCCAATCATTTACACCGAGGATGCTACGGGCAAGCTCAAGTACATCGGAGCCGGCGTCGCCTTCATCCACGTCCTTCGGCTTGCTGCAATCGAGAAAGACCTTCAGGAAGCTCTCCAAAAGGAGCTCGTGAACGCCTAGTGTCCGTTCGTGACCTTGCCGCCCTCCCCCATCTTTTAGGGTGATGGGCGGCAAGATCCGAAAAAATCAATCCACCGCTAATCCGGTGGATTTTTCACATTCTGCGAACGCTATCGCTCTACTTTATCGATATCAAATACAGCGTACGCAGGTACGTGCAGTAGCTGGTCATCTGGAATTGTATCGAAGTATGGTAGAAGCGTCACTTTATCAAAAGCGAGGCAGAGTGACCGAATAGCGCCCCGGCCCATTAAGCGGCCGATGCGCACTGTACTATAGGTAACAAACGTTCCTTCAAAGTTCAATTGAGGAAACTGAACAGTTTCAATATCCCGCTCTCCATCAAAACTAACTGGTAACAAAAAAGATCTACCTGATGTCACGAAATACGGCTGGTCGATCATCTGCAGGTCGATTGCCTTCTGCTCAAGCTCGACGATACTACGTATCTCGTAATCATTGTGCTCGAATTCCTCTAGGTGCCCATTAAACGCCAAATCTTCAGCGACAGGGATAGCAATTTCAGCTGGATTTGGCATAATGATTCGGTCGGCCATACACATCTCCTCTTTATTTGAGAAATTGTACGCCCCTAACGTAACAATTGCAATATAACCGCAAGTCAGAGCAAAGACTAAGCGATAAGCTCTTCTACCGATACGCGTTTTTGTTCAGTTGTGTCACGGTTTCGCACCGACACCAAGCCATCCTTTTCGATCGTATCGAAATCAATTACAACACAATACGGTGTGCCAATTTCGTCTTGGCGACGATAGCGCTTGCCAATATTGCCGTTATCGTCCCACATGACGTTGCCATACTTTTTCTTTAGCAGTTCATATACTTCACGCGCTTTGGTGACAAGTTCCGGCTTGTTCTTTAGTAGTGGGGATACACAGTATTTTACTGGTGCTAGATGTTCTGGAAATTTCATAACAATGCGCTTTTCGCCATTCACCTCATCCTCGCTATATGCCGATGACAGTACGGCCATCAATGCGCGCTCAACGCCAAATGACGGTTCGATAACATGTGGAATAAACTTTTCGTTCGTACCCTTTACGCTGTAGTCCATATTTTTACCAGCGACGCGTTGGATATTCGACAGATCAAAATCAGTACGGTATGCAATACCCATCAGCTCTTCGCGGCCGATAGGAAAATCAAATTCAATATCGATCGTCCGCTTGCTGTAGTGTGCGCGGTCGTTTTCGGGGACGTCTAGTTCGTGGACATTTTCAGCCGGTAACCCAAGCGCGTCAAGAAAGTCATGCGTATCTTTTAGCAGCGCCTCGAATGATTCTTCCCACTTTTCAGGATGGACAAAATATTCAATCTCCATTTGTTCGAATTCTCGGCTGCGGAACACAAAATCGCGGGGGCTAATCTCGTTACGAAATGCCTTGCCCTGCTGAGCGATACCGAACGGCAGGTCGGGATAGAATGCATCGACAACGTTGCGGAAATTCGTAAAAATACCCTGGGCAGTTTCTGGGCGAAGGTAACTCCTATTAGGATTATCGACAATAGCACCATACTTTGGTTCAGCACGCCTGCCGACGGTATCGACACCAATACCAATAAGTTCTGAGCTAGTTGTTACTTCTACGGCGAGATCAAACTCATCATCGACATCCTTAACCATAACTTCTGGGATATTCGAAGTGGGCCCGACCATTGTAGTAAACATCATATTGAACGTTCGAGATGGACTGAGCGGATTACCGTCGGGGCTTTTGATCCCGTGCTCTACTATTGCCGCATCCATTTGCTCCATCTTTAAGCCATCTGGATTAATACCATTATCCTTCAAAATATGATCAGTGCGAAAGCGACGATGACTGATTGTATCTTCACATAACGGATCAGTAAACGTATCAACATGACCGCTCGCCTGCCATACTTTTTGGTTCATCAAAATCGCCGCATCAATGCCGTACATATCGTCGCGAGAATCAACGAACATCTTCCACCATAATTGCATAATATTACGCTTGAGCGTCACGCCGAGTGGACCATAATCCCACGTCCCTGAAAGTCCACCGTAGACGTCACTTCCCTGGTAAATAAAACCACGTCGCTTCGCGAGACTTACAATTGCTTCCATTCGTTCGTTTTTGATCTGCTGATTTGCCATAATTATCCCATTATAACAGATGTGAAAATATTCCTATTGTAAACAATCGAAAAAACATGTATAAATGCTATCACGTTCATTCTCTATCGACAGGAGACGTCAAACAAGATGGACAGTTCATTGATGCAAAAAACCGAAGACCACCCCGTCCCAAGCCCCGCCTGCGATGCACTGTTAAAAATGTGCCTCGACCCGACCGCTCATCACGACAAAGTCGGCAAAGCCCTAATCGATTTGAAGGCATACGAAGAGCAACTGAAACGCAGCGCTGAATATTGGCTACTCTGCATCATTGCCACCGAAATTCATCGGCCGCATTCCGCACCACGCCATGTACGTCGCTATCTCAATCATGCATATGAGTGCGCTGATATCGAAAAGTTCAGAGAACCGTACGCGCAAAACCGCGTCAATGCACTTCGCTGCCGGACCGAGCGATCGTCCGCCTCGATAGGCCCCGCGCTCAAAGATGGCTATCTCAGAAGGCTTGCGCTGGCAGAGATGGACCTACAGGAAATCGGCTGTAAATAACACACGACACTCATCAATGAATCCCCGCCACAGTCATAGACTTTGGCGGGGATATTCACTTCATAAGCCTAAATGGCAGCGTGTTGCCGAGCGACCGACCAGCAGTCCGGCAAGGTCGCTTCTAAGCCACCAACCTGCGCCAATACCTTAATAGATTTTGCATTAATCAAGCGTAATAATTTGATATGGTCCGCCGTCACATTTCCCTGAGGAGCCTCGCGCAGACCCATCTCACCTTCGTCGTAGAAATACTTTACATCTGGCCGCAGTGGTCGCCCCGTCGTATCATGCGTCAAGCTAAGTTCATGCCCAAGCAGTGCAGCATACCGCAGATAAAACCATGTCTGAATTAACTGACGCGATATCGACAATGCATCCAGCCCCATCAAAACTTCACTCATAACGTCGTACCATTCCGGCTCGTCGACCATTTCACTCGCTTTACTTACCTGTTTGACTACCTCATAGGCAAACTGCATCGTATCGTAATCTTCTAGTATATGCCGATAAAATTGCACTAACCGAGCGGATGTTAAAATACCCAGGTCGCCTTTACCCTGTGTAATCACCACGTCACATATTGCAAACAGCTCGATCCCGCCTGCAAGCCGACTTTTTTCCTTACGAACTCCGCGCGCCATAACACTACGCTTCCCCTCCGGCGTAAGAACTTGCAGTATCCTGTCGGCCTCGCCATAATTCGTGCGGCGAAGTACGATTGCTCGCGTTCGCAACGCCGTCACAACAATACCTTTTTGACCGCAGCAATCACATCATCAGGATGCATTGTCGATTTATCTAAAACCATCCGTACCCCATACGCCGCAATATCCTCGCTAGCTATCTGATCAGCACTGTTCGTACATAAAATCACAGGAATAGTCGCTAGATCGGTATGCGATTGTAGTTCGTGTAGTAACGTAAAAGCATTAGGTCCTGCCAATAATAAATCTAAAACAATTGCATCAGGCCTGTTGCTATCAAGTGCATCCATCGCCGCCAAGGCATGCGGCGCAAAGTGAACTGTATAGCCCGCCACCTGCAATGTACGGCCATGCTGCTCGGCAAGCCAGTCATCATCTTCGACAATCAGCACGGACGATGTTTTCGTCATAACAAACTCAACTGTGTAGAAGCATCGATATCTACGTAAAATGTCGCGCCGTCGCGGTGTCGTGTCGCACCAATTTGACCGTGCATTGCACTGGCAAATTGCCCCGCCACATACAGTCCCAGCCCGCTACTTTGCGGCCGACTATGCAGTACCTGGGTGTTCTTTCCCAGGCTATCCTGCAGGCGCTGCCACGTATCCACCGGCACGGCCGGACCATAATCACGCACGCCAAGCCGAATACGACGACCATGATCGTGTACCCGCGCACGCAGCTGAACGGGCGCTGACGAATCCGTGTAGTGCAGCGCATTATCGCCAAAATTAAGCATAATTCGTCGCAGCAGATCGTGATTCGCCACAACAAGCATCGATCGATGATGAGGTGCCACCTGAATCTCACGCCCTCGTGCGGCATAGAGCGGCGACAATTCGTGTGCCACCTCTTCACATAACTGCTGAGGATTAATTGGCTGTAAGTCGAACATACTATCCTCGAGACGTGATGACCGCGACAAGTCAGTCGTCAGACGCAATGCGCGCTCACTCGTTAGCACGATTTGTCGCAGTATGCGCTCGCGCTCACACTCATCAATCGCGCCCGACTCCAGGCCTAATGCCAGCTGGCGCACCAGTGACAGTGGCGACTTTAACTCGTGAGCGGCAGTAACCAAAAAAGGCAGGTCGCCAAAAAGCGTCCTGCCCTGCATCTCACTGTCGTAACCCTCGGTCCCCTTCATACTACTTCTAGTTTAGCATGAACAAGGGGGATGTTCGACTGCCTATTGATTGAAATTAATCGTCTTGATGATGTTTTCAAAATCAGGCTTGAACGTGTCCGCGTCGGTCCGAACCGTTACTGTTTTATCACGAATTTTTAGTATAACTGCTGACCCGCGAATATCTTTACTGAAGTTGCCGTCAAAACGAATACCGTTATTGCCGTTAGCACTAAAGCCTTCACTTCGTAAATCGCCCTTTTTGATACGAGCATCATAGCCCTTGAGTACCTGATCGTAATCAGTCTGCTCTATGGTGACGCGTAAACTAAACTGCTGTTTTTCACTGACTGGCGGTACAGTCACGGGATTAAGATACGCAAGATATGATCCGCCCTCAGTCACGTCCTTCGCAACATAAACACTCCATGTTTTTGGATAATCAAATGTCAAACGACCATAATCATCAGGTCCAACGAATTGTCGATTCGGTTCTTTTTCGCGTTCAGCAAACTTCTCAGCCTCAACTTCCGCTTGAGTTTTTTTCGCTTCCGCGACAGCAAGATCAATCTTGCCATCAACGTTTGATTTTTGCTCGCTGTAGTTTGCGTATGCCCAAATTGCCGCAGAACCTGCAGCTAAGAACAAGATTCCCAAAATGATAATCGTAATTAATGAACCGCTGACTGCGCCAGCTTCGTTTTTTCGTTTAAGAGTATTCTGCATGTGACGTATTATACTTACGCTTTAGGTACCTGTAAAGGTGCAACCTCGTAGAGATAGTACGCGCCCATTTGTTTCAGAGCTACTGTATCGGGCACCTGAAAGCCATAGCTAATGAACGATAACTTCTTATTTAATCGATTCGCTTCATCCTGTACTTTTTGTGCCATTTTTTTTATGTCCCGAGATTCACCAAATACATACACAACCGTTGTTTCTGGCGGTAACTTTACGAACCAAAAATCCGCCAATCTCGACTCAATACGCGGTTGGCCGCGAGATAACACCCACGATATCGCCACGAGAATCGGGTTTAATTCGTATCCGATTGCGCGTGCGCCGCGCTTCGCTGCCTCCCGCAGAACGATGCCGTCACCGGATCCGATGTCAATCAGCAGGTCGCTATTATCAAGTGAGTACAACTCATCGAATGCGACCGCCAGTTGTCGTCGCCTACTAGGGACATACGGTGCGCCGCGAAATACGACAAATCCAAATACGATGACCACCGAAAACAACAGCCAAAACCACATTACTCCGACTCGTTAAATTTCTTTTTGACAACCGATATATTATTTTTCATTGCCAGCAGATCCGCTTCTATTTCAGCCGCCAACTTCTCCGCTTCAGCAAACTTATCAAGCGCTGATTCGAGCTGAAATTCATCACTATCAAACCATGCAACTAATTCGTTTAACTTAATAGTTTTTTCAGATATACTCATATTATTTTTTACTGACATGTTGAACCTCCGCTTTAATTACTATATCGCTTTTCTCAAAATCAATAATCTTGCCCGGCGCTATAACTCCGCGCATAAATGCGTACCCCC
>CAMPJF010000006.1 GCA_946886725.1 uncultured Candidatus Saccharibacteria bacterium
GGGCTAGGCCTAGGGCGACAGCGCCGACGATTGCGGTGAAGAGGATGTTAACGATATCTTTGGCGACACCTAATTGGTTGAGGATCATAAATACCGCGAGGCTCATTGTAATGGCAGGGACAACAGCGGTGACTATTTTTGCTATCGCCGTGCGGCCCATGACGCGCATTGCAAATCCTGCCACACCCGCAGAAATGGCGCTGGCAATCAAGAATATCAATACCGCTGCGATGACGTTAGGAATGTAGCTGTACACGGCACTCAGGAGGTCATTCAAAACGGGGAGATTAAGGGCGGATACCGCAAGTGAGATTGCACCGATAAAAACAAGCCAAAATGCAATCCGTGCGCCAAGTCTCGATGGACTCTCGACGATACGTGAAATCGTTTTACCGGCAGACGAGTGATGCATTGCGCGATCAAATCTCGCTCTGTTGAGGGCTTTGCGTGTTACCTTTTCAAGGAATTTAGCGATCATATAGCCGATTAATAGAATCACTAATGCGCCGATTAGGTTTGGTAAAAAATCTATAATTCTGGTGAGAATATTTTCGAATGATTGTTCGATGTCATTATCGTTCATAGTCACATTCCTCTCTGTTAGATGGTTGTAGAGTTATGGTAACATGCTGAAAAAAAGAACGAAGTAAGAATTTTCACAGTTTAAATTAACCGGAGTTTCTGAGTAGGGTTGGGGGATTGTCGGCTATTGTTTGCCGTCAATGTCATGTCCGCCAAACTTATTGCGCATAGCGGCAAGCAGCTTTGTCGTAAAGTCCACCTCGCCGTGCTGTGACGCTAACCGCACATCAAAACTGGCTTGGATTGCAGGCATCGGGATGCCAAGTTGCTTGGCTGTCTCGAGTGTCCATCGCGCCTCTCCCGATTCGGCAACGACGCCGCTGATGCCTGAAAGCGTAGGGTTCTCGTGAAGTGCTTGGCGCGTTAGATCATTTAACCAAGACGTGACGACACTACTCTCTTGCCAGATATCTCCGGCCTTCGCCAAGTCAAGATCCTGGTATGGCCCCTCTTTTAGCATACGATACCCTTCAGCTAAGCTTTGCATCATACCGTACTCGATCGCGTTATGTACCATCTTGACATAATGACCGCTTCCGCTTGGTCCAAAATGACGATGGCCACCGCGTGGATGAGATAAGGAGTCTAGCAGTGGTGTTATATGTTCATATGCCGACTCTTTGCCGCCAACCATCATAGAAAAGCCGTTCTGGTATCCCCATACGCCGCCACTCGTTCCGATATCAAGTAAGACGCTGCCTGCGGCAGCGACCTGTTGTGCTCGCTCCTCGTCGCCTCGGTAGTCACTATTGCCGCCATCGATAATGATGCTGCCAGCAGGAAGAATTGTTAGCCAGCTAGCAAGCTCCGTCTGAATAACGTCTGCAGGAACCATGATCCATAGTAGGACGGGGGTGTCTTGGAATGCGTGGACTACCTGTTGTTTTTCATAGGCGGGAACTGCACCATAGGTAGTAGCATCATCAATTGGCTTGCGGCTGCGATTGTGCGCAATAACTTCATGTCCGTCTTCGGCGAGTTTTTTTGCAATCTGTCCACCCATTCGTCCTAGGCCTGAAATGGCAATTTTCATCGTTATATCTCCTTGTTGTTCGTAAATAATGGGCATACCGGAACGGATTTTAGTGCCTGCGCGGGCTGCTCACTGACGTCGATCGATTCATGTACAAGCGTGCGAAGAGTGGGGATTTTATCCTGGCCCGTCGCTTGTACGATAGCCTCATCCAGTTGGCTGATTACTAGTGGAGATATCGTAATTCGCTCAAAATCATCTCCTTGATAACATTTTGCCCATGCGCTTGCTTCTACGGCTGGTGAATGTGGTTTTATTCCGGCAGTATGACCGTCGCTACCTATACCAAAAAGACCAATTTTATAGTCTGCAGCCGACATTACTTGCATGATCCACGCACCAAATGCATCTGTTGTCTTTTCGCAGTCTTCGCCAATAAGGGGGCGATAAAGTGTCGCTCCATTTAAGATCATTCCACCATCAAGCAGCTGTTGCCAGTTTTCGTCCGGGTGGCCAGTAGTGCCATATCGCTCGTCGCTAAGAGTAACGGATAAGTTGGTTAGATCAACCCCAGAAAGGCGTTTATCGGCCTCTAGTACGACATTAATGCCCGATCCGCCCGAAAGAAGCCATAGCACGTGCTCTCCTGCGATGAGATGTCTTTTGATCGACGCGGCAAGTTGTTCTGCTGCCGCATTGACTGGATGATCACTGTAGATAACTTCCATACACCACCTTTCAATTTGTTTAGTGAGTGCTGATTGCTATATTCAAGTATATACTAACTTGCTTTTATTATTTCTTCACCGGAGCGGTGATAGCGGGTGAGATTGACATTCGCTTGTGGGCGATGGCGATTCCGGCCGTGACGAGAACAACATACGCCAAACCGGTCGTACAAGTACGAAGCATGCTAGCGGGATTGAGAATCGTTAAGTAAATGCCACTCGCAAGCGTCGCACCGACGAGAAAATAGCTGCCGTAAAGTTTTGCCCGTGTCGGTCGCAAAAGTAGAAAAGTAGTAAAGACGATGCTCGAAAGCGCGATAATGATGTGGATTACTAGAGTCATGTCATTATTGTATCATGATTACGGTAATAGTGGCCCGACGCTCAGCATGACGCACAATACGAGAATTATAATCATGGAAAAACGAAACATTTTACGCGCCCACTTATCATTGTCATCAGCCGAAAATCCTTTGACGGCCAGCCATACCCAGTATGCACCTGCGCTTGCCATGACGGTAAAGTAGGTAAGTCCTGTGTACCCCAAAAATGTTAGCAGTAAGCTTGCAATGACGAATACGTACGTGTAGGCCAAAATTTCAATTTTAGTACGACGAAGTCCTTTGACGATTGGCAGAAGTGGTATGTTTGCCGCCTTGTATTCTTTAAAGCGATAAATAGCAATCGAATAAAATTCGGGAAATTGCCACGCAAAAAGGATGATAAATACGAGGATGGCGCCACTATCGATGACGCCGGTTACTGCGCAGTAGCCGGCAAGGATAGGAATCGCACCGGAGATGCTGCCGACCAGTGTGCCATGTGTGGTCATGCGTTTTGAAAGCATGCCGTAAAAGACGACGTACGTGATAAACCCAACAATTCCAAGAATAACGACAAGAGTGTTTGTGTAGGCTACTAGGGTCGCAAGCCCTACTAAGCCTAGGACTGCCGAAAATAGTACTGCGCGGTATCCCTTAATTTGCCCAGAGACAATCGCGCGTTTTTTAGTGCGCTCCATAATTGCATCAATATCTTGATCTAAATAGTTATTGATTACGCAAGCCGAGGCGATGATAAGGCTGGATCCAATGAATACCCCCAGGAATAGCGGTACGTCGATGACGCCTCTCGCTGCTAAAAAGTAGCCGGCGGCCACAGTGAGCGCGTTGCCGTATAGGACGCCCGGCTTTGTGAGTGAGTAATATCTTTTTATTGATTGATGCATCATACGCCGGATTGACGATTCATGTATTTAATCATATCAGTCGGCGACATCATCATACGAGAGTTCATGTCAAACATGATCCAAAGCGAACCGAACACGATGATTCCAAGAATAGTAAAAGCAAAAATGAAACTCATTAATCGCCATCTTGGTTTTGACTCGTCTCCAAGATGCAGGAAAAAGAGTAGCTGCACGATGAGTTGTGCGCTTGCGAGCAACGACAGGATGATAACCACAGCGGCTGGTGCTATTTTGTCACGGAGCCCTTCGTTAACTACGAGCAGATAAGCGGCGATCGTCAGTACTATCGATAGCAAGAATCCAATCAAATACGATAGAACATGGCTTTTTGTTGAGCGAATCTGACTCATAAGGCTAATCCCCCCATGAGGTACACAAAGGTAAAGATGAATATCCAGACGATATCAAGGAAATGCCAAAACATGCTAAATAGAGTGAATCGACGAATAGAACCCTCGCTAAAGCCACGACGAAATAGTTGCCATCCCATCACGATAAGCCATAGCAGGCCGACTGCGATGTGCAGTCCGTGCGTCGCAACGAGCGTAAAGAACGACGACAAGAAGCCGCTTCTTTGCCAGTCGTTTCCACCGTGAATTAAGTGGTTGAATTCGTACAGTTCCATTGCAAGAAAGGTGGCGCCGAGGACGAAAGTTATACCAAATAAGATACTAGTCAGTGACTTATTTTTTTTGCGCACAGCAATCATTGCTAGTCCACAGGTGAAACTGCTAGTCAGGAGTATGATTGTTTCCGCCAGCACAAAGGGCATATCGAATAGTTCGCTACCGCCAGGGCCGCCGAACGTATTTTGGTGCAGGACGATGTATGTCGCAAAGAGCGTACCAAATAGAATACAGTCGGTCATGAGATATATCCAGAATCCCAATAAAGTCTTGTCGCTGTCCGTGTGTGGGCGAGTGGGCACGGTGGCTATGTCGGTCATACGGAAAGTTCCTTATTTGTCATGTTTAGTTCTAGTTTTCTCAGTTCGGCAGCGGTAATGGTGTACTCGATGTCATCGTCTGTTAGGCGTTTAATCATTACAACGATCACTCCTATCGTACCGACAATCGCCAGCCATGGGATATGCCATACGGCCGCAAAACCAACCAGAAAACTAAACCCAGCAATAATAACACCAGCGCCGGTATTTTTGGGCAAGTGAATGTCGACGTATTCGCGACTACTATTGATCGCTACTCCTGCTTGTTTCGCCTCCCAGAATGGATCGCGCTCGTTAACGGTGGGGGTAATGGCGTAATTGTAAAAAGGAGCTGGTGATACGGTTGACCACTCAAGCGTGCGTCCGTTCCATGGATCGCCCGTTGTATCGCGGTTTTCTTTTCGTTGCCTGAAGCTGACGAATAGTTGCAGTAATTGACAGACGACGCCTAGTCCGATAACCGCCGCACCAACGCCTGCGACGATAAATAGCGGTTGCCAACCGGTCGATGCGTCATAGTGGTCGAGTCGTCGCGTTGCGCCCATCATTCCCAGAATGAATAGCGGTCCAAATGCGAGGGTGAATCCGATACCCCATAGCCACGCCGCGATCTTTCCAAGGCCTTCGTGGAGCGTAAAGCCGAATATCTTAGGGAACCAGTAGGTAAGGCCGGCCAAGAAGCCGAAGAGTACGCCGCTTACGATCATCGTATGGAAATGTGCAACGAGGAATAAGCTATTGTGCATTTGGAAATCGATGCCCGGCACGGCAAGCATGACACCAGTCATTCCGCCTAGTGAAAAGAGGAAGACGAAGCCCATGAACCAAATCATAGGCGAGCTAAAGCTGATGCGACCACGGAACATTGTAAAGAGCCAGTTGAATATCTTTACACCAGTTGGAATGGCGATAATCATTGTCATGATGCCGAAGAATGCGTTGACCGCCGACCCGGCGCCCATCGTAAAGAAGTGGTGTAGCCATACGATGAATGAATAGAAGGCGATTGACATAAGTGCTATGACCATCGATACGTAGCCGAATAGGCGCTTACGCGAAAATGTTGCGACAATTTCTGAAAATATACCAAAAGCCGGCAAGACGAGAATGTACACTTCAGGGTGTCCCCATGCCCATATCAGGTTGACGTACATCATCATATTGCCACCCCCATCGGCGGTAAAGAAGTGCATGCCCATAGTTCGGTCAAGGTATAACAACGTAAGTGTCACGGTAAGGATAGGGAAGGCGAAAATGACCATAATCATGGATACTAGGACTGACCAAGAAAATATTGGCATCTTCATTAATGTCATACCTGGCGCGCGCATCTTGAGGATAGTGACAATAAAGTTAATTCCTGACAGTAAGCTGCCGATGCCCGACAGCTGCAGGCTCCATATCCAGTAATCCACTCCAACGCCGGGGCTAAATTCTATCTGTGAAAGTGGCGGGTATGCCAGCCAGCCGGCACCAGAGAATTCGCCAAGTACCATCGGGAGGTTGATGATGATCATACCGGCCACGAATAGCCAGAAGCTGACCGAGTTGAGGAATGGGAATGCGACGTCGCGTGCACCAATCTGTAGTGGTATGACAAGGTTCATGATGCCGAACATCAATCCCATAGCAACGAAGAAGATCATGATTGTTCCGTGCGCAGAGAAAACTTGCTGGAATGTATCCGCTGTGATGAAGCCAGCGCTGTCCGCGGCAAGTGCTTGTTGTATGCGCATCATGATCACGTCGGCAAAGCCACGCATCATCATGATGACGGCGACAATGAGGTACATTATGCCGATTTTTTTCGGATCAAGGGAGGTTAGCCATTCTTTCCAGAGCCATGTCCACCGTTTAAGATAGGTGATTAATGCGACGATGCTTAGCGCGCCCAATGTCATGCCGATGCCTGCACCTAAAGTGATTAGCTCTTGAGGGAGGGCGTCGAGGGTTAGCTTTCCCAGTATATCCGCGAATAAGTGCATCAGTGTGATTCCATCCCCGTGTGTCCGGCGTGTTCGTTATGGTTTGAATGGTCGGTCGTCTCGTGAGTGTCTTTTGTTGTTTCAGGCATCATATATTTCATTACTATCGTATCATAAAGACCTTCGGAGCTAGAGGAGTAATACGTAGCTGGCGCGTCGATGCTTTTCTTAGCAAGGTCGGCATATGTTGCTGGAGTTAATTGCAGATTCGAGCTTTTAACGGCCATCACCCAGGCGTCAAAATCTGCTTTCGATGACGCCATGGCGGTAAATGTCATATCGGCAAATCCCTCGCCGCTAATATTTGCAGAACGACCCGTATAGCTGCCAATTTCGTTGGCGTTTAAATGGAGCTTGGTCGTCATGCCGGACATCGCGTAGATCTGTCCACCTAATTGTGGAATCCAAAATGAGTTCATCGGAGCGTCAGCTGTTATTTCAAAGTTTACCGGTCGGTTAACAGGGAATTGAATGTAATTAACGGTGGCAATATTCTGCTCGGGATAGATGAAAAGCCATTTCCAATCTAGTGCAATAACTTGAATTCTGACAGGTTTCGCATCCGATTCTAGGGGTTTATGTGGGTCGAGATCATGTGTGCTCGTCCAAGTAACGACAGATAAGATCGCAATCAAAATAATCGGAATACCCCACCAGATTGTTTCAGCTAAACGGTTTGTATCAACGTTCGGAGTATATTTTGCTTTTGTGTTGCCTTCACGGTAGCGCCATGCGATAAAAATTGCCATGACAAAGACGGGTATAACAACGACAAATCCAAGCAGGGTCGTGAACACAAGCAGGTTATATTGTTTGAACGCAACGATACCTTTTGGCTCGAGGAGATCAATTTTTAAATTACTGACATATAATACCGCTGCAGCCAAGACTAGGCAGGCAAGAACAATCCCAATGGTGACAAGTATTCTTTTGTTGATTGTTTGCTTGCGCATATTGTGACCATTTTACCACAAGCGCCTTAATCTACAATTATATTGAAAAATGATTGTGCGATAGAGTCAAACGGCATATAATTAAGCATACGTTGAGGGATTTTCTTGATTGCACATGATTACACTATCGGATCTTTGATTGCTACCTTGTAAGGGGGTGAGGTAAACGTGGAAACGCTTTTTGTCTATTTTATTCCATGTCTGATGATTTTGTTCGTGCCTTTTCTGCTTGCAATACATACCATCGGGCGTATATACGAGCATGGCTTGTCGGAGAAAGTTACGCCTCTCGCCATGATGAATCTTTCCGTGATGATTTCGGTAATAGTGATCGTTGCCGATAAGCAGATTTCGACACTGACAACTATGGCGATAGTAAGCTATAGTATGGTCGCTGTGTTGCTCATCGTCATCATAACTGGTTCGCTGACGATAAAAGCCTGGACAGTTGTCCGGACTCGATTACGATTAAAGCCAGTTGAAGTCGCTCAGACGCAAGTAATCGCGCCACAAGTTTTCCTTCACGATAATGTCCCGCCTATCCGCATTGAGCAGTAAGCTCTGCGTTGATTCGCGGGGCTTACTTTTTTTGGGCGGATGTCTGTTATAATCAGGAACGATGAAAAGCATAGGTACTATTCCACTCAAAAAAGTATTCCGCAGAACGCACGATCCAATCTGGCAGTTGCAAATAGGCGTCATTGTTATTATGGTGCTGCAATATTTCACGAACAGTTCGTTTTTACCCTATGACAAACATATAATTATCGGACTTGAGGCATTTATTTTAGCGCTGCTGGCAATCGTCACGAGCGACGGCTATGGTCGTGTATCGTACTCTCGCCGAATGCTTGTTATGGTATTGATTGCTGTCGTCGCAGCAATTAATATCTTTTCTCTTATCTTTCTTGTCGAGGCGTTATTGTTTGGCGATATGAGCAACACTAACGGCCATGATTTATTGCTAAATGGCATGACAATTTATGTAACAAATATATTTATGTTCGCATTGTTGTATTGGGAAATGGATGGTGGCGGGCCTGACCGGCGTGTTGTGAGTGAACGGCAGCGTGACTTTATCTTTCCGCAAATTATCCACCGTCATATCGCGAAATCGAGCTGGCTGCCTGGGTTTATGGACTATCTGTACCTATCGACAACGAACGTCACGAACTTTGCTTCAGCGGACACTATTCCGATTTCGCATCGGGCAAAGTTGCTTATGATGATTCAGGCATTGGTTTCGGTGGTTGCGGTTGTGCTCGTCGCGGCACGTACGATCGGTGTTTTGCAGTAATTTCTGCGTTGTAAAAGACACTCATTTTTCACATATTTTCACGTACTATACTGATTACGTAAGCGGTTTTAATAAAACGTTTCGTAAGGAGGTTTACAATGCGAATACCAACTAAAACTCTGGCCACGCTATTAGTGATGACTGCCGTTGCTGCTACTGTGCCGGGTATTAGTAGTCTTTCGGGGCGGCGACGTCGGCGCGAGTCGCAGTTTGATCGATTGTTGCATCGTCACGATCGAAAGGGTGAGCTGAGGGCGGATGTGCTAGGGATTGATCCGGCAGTATTTAAAGACTTGCAAAAGAAATTATCATTTGACGAGATTACGCGTCGGTATGGCTTTGCGGACAAGCGAGCATTTCGGATGGCATTACTCGGTAAGTTAAAGAACGAATTACGTCTGCGAGGCTGGACGACGCGTCGAATTGACCAATACGTCACTACGCGCAGCGAGCGAATGGGCTAGTTACATTGCGTGTCGGCTCGTAGTATACTGAGCATATGACGGAACTGATCATACGACTCATCGCCGACGGGGCGGTCATCCCGGTCGTTTTAATTGCTGGATATGCATTACTTTTTCTGGTGCCAAAAGGCCATCGATTTGAAGCGTATGCGCGCGTATTGATGGCTGGGATTACCGACTATCTACTTGCGAAGTTACTTGCTTCGGTTTATCAGCCGACTGGCGAGCGGCCATTTCAAGTGCTTGGTGTAGAGCCAGGCGCGTCGTATTTGCCAAATGCCGGCTTTCCTTCTGACCATGCGCTGTTCACGGGTTTTTTGACATTGGCAGTATGGTTTGAAACGAGGCGTAAGAAACTGACTGCTATTCTCGTCGTTTTGACGCTGATGGTTTGTGTCGGGCGCGTGCTTGGATTAGTCCATACGCCACTTGATGTTATTGGTGGCCTTGCCGTCGCAAGTGTTGGTGCATTGTGGTATTTGCAGCGGGGTGGCGCGGTTACAGTACCAAACACTCGCGCAAAACACAAAAACATAGTACACTAATCTCCATACAAAACAGGAGAGAAAAATGAGCGACACCTACACAACCGACACGCCTGCATCACTGGTCCCGATGAGCATAAAGAAATTGTTATTTATCATGCTGTACGGCGCGATCGCAGGATTGGTGACTTGGTGTTTGACTGTAGTGTTGGATACGTATGTCTATAAGGCAATCCTGTGTAGCGGCGACGTCGCCGTGCAATGTGCAGCCTCCTATCAATACGCATCAACAACATCAACGATTATCGGTGCGGCCGTCGGATTGTTCGGACTAGTGAAATTGCAGGTATTTCGACCTTTATTGATTGTTATTGCTTCGTTTGTGTCACTGTGGGGACTGCTGCTCTTACTCGTACCACTATCTTGGTATCTTGCGGCTGTTGCTGCAGCGGGATTGTACGGTGCTGCATTTGGCGTGTTCGGATGGATCGCACGCATTCGACAGTTCTTTTTCGCGATCATTTTAGTGATCTTGATGATCGTTGCCGTCCGACTTATTCTAAATAGCTAATGCTATACTGGTGTAATGGAACAGATTATTTTATTTAGTGTATTAGCGGTTGTTATTATTGGCTTTGTGGCAGTTGTTTGGATTTTAAATCAGCGGTTGCGTGAATTGAAAAACGCAGGTGCAGTTGAAATGGTAAAAACTGACGTCACGGAGTTGTCCCGAAATATTGCATTATTGCAGCAGAGTGTCGGCGACCGTTTAGAGCGAAACAATATTGCGATGCAGACCTCGATGCAAAAGCAGCTTGGACAAAGTGCGCAATTGGTTGCGGATGTTACGCAGCGTCTTGCAAAATTGGATGAAACGAATCGACGCGTTGTTGATGTCGCCGATGAGCTAAAGACGCTCCAGAATGTTTTGCAGAACCCAAAGCAGCGTGGAGTGTTTGGTGAATATTACCTTGAGTCGGTGCTCGACAACATCCTTCCTCCGAAAAACTTTCAAATGCAATACAAGTTCAGCAATGGTGACATAGTGGATGCGGTTGTGTTTTTGGAGAAAGGGCAAATTTTGCCGATTGATAGCAAATTTAGCCTTGAAAATTATAATCGAATGGTGAGTGAGGGTGACAAGGCGAAACGCGCACAGCTACTCGCAAGTGTGCGTACGGACTTGAAGGGGCGTATTGACGAAACGAGTAAATATATTCGACCTGGTGAGAATACGATGGATTTTGCATTCATGTTCATTCCGAGCGAATCTCTGTACTATGATCTTTTAATCGGCGATGTCGGTACGGGTAGTAGCGCGCGAGACCTGATCGAATATGCATTTCGCGACAAAAAGGTCATTATCGTTAGTCCAACCAGTTTTATGGCATATCTTCAAACGGTATTGCAAGGTCTGCGTAGCTTGCAAATTGAACAGCAAGCAAAGGAAATCCAAGTGCGTGTCGGTCAACTCGGGCGTCATATCAGCGCTTACGACAGCTTCATGCAGAAGCTCGGAGGCAGCCTGGGGACAACAGTGGGGCATTTCAATACCGCACATAAAGAGCTTAAGAAGATAGATAAAGATATCGTAAAGATTGCCGGTACTAATCCTAGTGTTGAGCCTTTGTTGATCGATAAACCTCAACGAGACGACGAATAATAAAATACCTCGCATATTGCGAGGTATTTTTACGATAACTGTTATGTGTATCTAGACGTCTTTTTGAGCGTTTACAGTAAGGTGGTGTAAACCAAATCCTGCAACAGCACCAAGGACTGAACCGATCACATAGATAGCGATAGGCCAGATGCTACTAAAGTTGATTGCCTGCAAGCTGATTGCAACAGCAGGGTTTAGGATTGCGTTCGCACCGTAGAATGCAGCAACTGAACCGGCAACCATCAAACCTAGGAATACACCAAGTCCGAGTGTGAATGCTTTTGCAGTACGATCGCGTACTTCGCGGAATGCGCTTGCAGCGGCGAATGCGAAGATTAGCGTACCAAGGAATTCAGCTAAGAAGATAAACCATTCTTTGCCTTCTGGTAGGGCGGCTGCTTTGAATAGGCTAGGAGCCTGAGTGAATTGATCTGCAGCTGGTGCGCTGACGCCACCAAGGAAAGCATTCAATACAACTAGTGCAAGCATTGCACCGAGGATTTGTGCAACAACGTACGCAATTGCACGTAGTCCGCTCATGCGACGTGTTGCCCATGCGCCGATAACGAGTGCCGGGTTGACGTATCCACCAGAGATAGAGCCTACGGCAAGAACGACGCCAACAAGAGCGAATAGTGCTAGAATTGGCTGTCCTTGACCTGCAACAACAACTGCAGCAAAGATGAATGTACCGACGAATTCGGCGATCAGTGCAGCAGCGAGTGGTGTTCGAACAAGTCCAAACCTACGGCCAGTTGTTGAAGTGACGGCAGCAGCGCTTGTTGCTGGGCGTGACTCAACGGCTTTTAACGTTGTTACTTTGGTAGTAGTTTGCTTCTTAGCGATCGGCTTTTTTACTGTCGATTTCTTCGCAGTTGAAGCGGCTTTTTTGGTAGCCATGTAATTCCTCCTTTAAATGTGAAATATGAGGATAGTATATCATAAATGCTCGCCGGTAAACATGAGTGGTACAATAAGGGTATGGGATTATTTATCAGACAAGACGACAATCGAAGTGAGTTGCAGCGCCGCGTTGCCGCGGAGCTAAGTGAAAAAGCACGTAAACGAGCTGAACTTGAGAATCAGCCGCAACCAGACGGCGTAAATGATTCGGCGTACGTCAAAGATACGCAAGGTACGTCTAAGTATGCTTGGATATGGATTATTCTTATTTTTGCCGTTACCGTCTTCGTTGTTGTTTCAATGTTTCTATAGAAAGGTTGACTAATTAGTCGATTTTTACCTACCAGATAGCGTATACTTATAGTTAGTTATGATAGATATTAATGATCTGCGCGAGCAACTATTGGCGCGCATTACTAGCACCGATGATCCGCGTTCAGTATTGAAGGCGGATGAAATAAAGCAACTTTATACCGTCATTCCGACACTTGATCCTAGTGAGCGAGGCGCTTATGGAAAGTCGGTTAACGAACTAAAGCTCGCGCTAGAAGCGGCAATTTCTGCGCGTGAAGTCGAGCTTGAAGATAGTACGATCGAGTCGATTGACGTTACTGCGCCATGGGGGCTGAATGGTCGTGCGTTAGGTCTGCTAGCAACTGAACAAGGCACGCAACATCCGCTCACGCGTGAGCTTGAAAACGTTATCGATATTTTTACGCGCATGGGCTTCGAGGCGATTGAATCACGTCAAATTGATGATGATCATCATATGTTTGGTGCGCTTAATTTTCCTGAAAATCATCCGGCTCGTGATGGTTACGATACTTTCCGCACGGAAGAGGGATTTATCCCACCGGCACATACGAGTACGATGCAAAACCGTATCTTAAAGGATGGTAAAGCTAAGCTTGAAGAGGGTGGTCAGATTGCTGCGGTTAGTTACGGGCGCGTGTTTCGAAATGAAGATGTCGATGCAACGCACGAGCATACATTTTATCAATGCGAAGGCGTATTTGTCAGCGACGATGCGACACTTGGCCAGATGCTCGGGACACTTCGAAGTTTCTTCGAGGCATATTATGGGCAAAAGTTGAAAATCAAAACTCAGCCAGCGTATTTTCCGTTCGTCGAACCCGGTCTGGAGTTTGCTATCGAAAAGCCCGTAGCGCTTGGCGGTAAACCTGGCGATTGGCTAGAGATGTTAGGTTGCGGTATGATTCATCCCAATGTGCTTCGGGCGGCGGATATCGATCCGGATAAATATCGCGGCTTTGCGTGGGGTGGCGGTATCGAGCGATTAGTAATGCTGAAATACGGCATCGAGGATCTTCGTCATTTTGAGTCAGGCAAACTACAATTCTTAAGGAAATTTAATTCATGATTATTTCAACAAATTGGTTAAAAAAATTTATAGATATTGATATGCCTGTCGATGAATTGGCAACATTGATCGGCGCACGTTTGGTAGAAATTGAGGAAGTCGTTAATCTTGATGAAAAGTATCAAGGCGTCATTATCGTCAAAGTTGTTGAATGCGCAAAGCTCGAAGGGTCTGATCATTTGAATGTTACGAAAATTGACGACGGCGGCAAAGCTACTGATGTTGAGCGTGATGAAAACGGGCTCGTACAAGTTGTATGTGGTGCGCCGAATGTTCACGCTGGAATGCTCGCCGCATGGTTACCGCCGAACAGCACCGTACCGCAAACCATTAATGACGTTGAGCCATTCGTATTAGGCGCCCGAAAACTGCGTGGAGTTATGAGTAATGGGATGCTTGCGAGCGCAACCGAACTAGACTTGTACGAAGACCATACGGGTATCCTAGAGATTGACGTCGATGCGGCGCCGGGCAGCAGCTTTGCTGAAGTGGTTGAATTGAATGATTACCTTTTGGATATCGAGAATAAATCTTTGACACACCGACCGGATACATTTGGTATTATTGGGTTTGCGCGTGAAGTTGCCGCTATCCAGGGTAAGCCGTTTCAGACGCCTGATTGGTTAATGCAGCAAGCTTCTCCTCATCCTGATGGTAGTCTCGCAGACGTACCTGCGCCAGTAGTCGCGATCGATGATACGAGTCTGTCGGATCGATTTCAGGCGGTTGTTCTGACGGGTGCTGATGGATCAGCAAAATCTCCATTGGTGATGCAGACCTATCTTGCGCGTATAGGCATGCGGCCAATTAATGCAGTCGTGGACGTAACCAACTATTTAATGATGCTTACTGGTCAGCCGATGGGTATTTATGACTATGATAAAATATTGGCGATTGATTCTGACGCACGCATTCATGTTCGAAGTGGCCGTCCAGGCGAAACGCTCGAGCTGTTAGACGGTCGCACTATAGAGCTTACGGTTGATGATATTGTTGTCGCTGCTGGCGAAACGGCTATCGGACTAGCTGGCGCTATGGGTGGCGCAAACACTGTCGTCGATGAGAATACGAAGACCATTATGATAGAGGCAGCGACCTTTAATTTATATAGTTTGCGTGCGACCCAGATGAGACACGGTATTTTTAGCGAAGCGATCACGCGATTTACAAAGGGTCAGCCTGCGCAACTCACCGCACCAGTTCTGGTTGAAGCTATGCGGCTAATGACTCAGTATGCAGGCGCGCGGGCGGCAACTTCGATCGCGGAAGCGTACCCAGGAAAGAAAGATTCGCCAGAAATAACCCTAGGGGTTCAGTCGGTTAATGACGTACTGGGCACGACGTTTACAGCATCGGATATTATAGAGACGCTGCGAAATGTTGAATTCAAAGCGGATTTGTCAGAAGATGCAATGATTAAAGTTATCGCACCATTTTGGCGATCTGACATTCATATTGATGAGGATGTCATCGAAGAGGTGGGGCGACTGAACGGCTTTGATAGTATCAATCCTGCATTGCCCGTACGAGATTTTATTGCGGTACGACCGTCGAGCTTTGATGAGTTTCGTGCCAATGTGCGTAAAGCGCTCGTTCGTGCTGGCACCAACGAGGTGCTGACGTATAGCTTCATCCACGGTGATGTCATGCAAAAAGCACATCAAGACGTAGGGGGATCATATCGCATCACGAATAGCATTAGCCCTGAACTGCAGTACTATCGTCAAACAATCACCCCGAGTTTGCTTGGGCTGGTTCATTCGAATGTAAAGCAGGGCTATGATGCCTTTGCGGTTTTTGAGCTAAACAAGACTCACCCAAAGCAGTATGGAGTGACGGACGAAGGTGTTCCAGTCGAGCTTGATTCGTTAGCATTTGTTGTGACGAGCAAGAAGGAAAACAACAGTGCTCCATACTACCAGGCGAAAACAACTTTGGACTATCTTGCACAGTCGCTAGGGTTGGAGTTTGCATATAGTCCGATCGATGCCGATCTAAACGATCCGCAGTCAGCTCCGTTTGAGCATCGTCGTTCCGCCCTGGTGACCGACAAGAAAACGAACATATACCTAGGGATTGTCGGTGAATATAAAAGAACGGTTTCGCGTAGCTTTAAGCTCCCTACTTATACTGCCGGGTTTGAAATGAATACACGCGCGCTCCATAATGCATCGTTGCAGACGGAAAATACGTATGCACCACTTAGCCGTTATCCAGGTGCAGATCGAGACATCTGCTTTCAGGTAGCCGCTCAAGTCTCGTATGCTCAAGTTATCGATTGCGTAAACGCTGCGCTCGAGGGTATCCCTTTGCAGACATCAGTCGTTCCAATCGATATCTATCAGGCAGAGGCTAGTCTGACCAAGAACATTACTATTCGCATTAAATTGACAGCCGATGACCGGACATTAACCGGTGATGAAGTCACTGAAGTGGTCAATAAGGTAGCTGGCGCTGCGATTGATCGCCTATCGGCTGTAATCATATAATATCGAGCCGCACTTTTTATTTATAGCAACGTTATATTTGATATGATGTAATAAGTAACGATAACCAGAATATAAAGGACCCTTGAACATGAACATTACTATCGTCGGCGGCGGCTTCGGCGGCGTAAAGGCTGCGCTCGAACTTTCTAAAGACCGAAAGAATCAGATCACACTTATTACCGACAAACCTGATTTTCAATATTACCCCGCGCTGTATGGAGCTGCTACTGGGCACAGTCATTTAGAGTCTTGGGTTCCATTGCATCAGATATTTGCAATCAGAAAAAATGTCACTGTTCAGTTGGATACTATCGAGACAATTGATTCGAGTCAAAAAGTCCTTACCGGCAAGTCGGGTGCTACGTATACATATGAAAACTGTATTTTGGCACTTGGCACAGTAACGACGTATTTTGGTATCGAGGGACTTGATACATATACCTTCGGCGTGAAGTCGGCGACAGAGATTGAAACACTAAAAAATCACATTTACGCCGATCTTGTAGAGGGTCGCGGCGTGGATAAGCGATATATCGTTATTGGTGCGGGTCCGACGGGTGTTGAACTCGCGGCTGCATTAGGGTCGTATCTGAAGAAGTTGAGTAGGCACCTGAAAGTGAATGACTCGAACATTCACGTCGCACTCATCGAAGCATCGCCGCGCGTACTGCCTCGTATGAGCGAACAGTCGAGCGCTAAAGTGCACCGCCGTTTAGAAAAACTAGGCGTAAAGGTGCAAATAAATAAGGCCGTGGAATCGGCTACTGAGGATTTGATTACGGTCAGTGGCGAATTGATGACGAGCGATACAATTATTTGGACCTCTGGGGTCGCCAACCATCCCTTCTACAAGGCAAATGCTGACCAGTTCGAACTTGCGCCCAACGGTCGCGTCGTTGTTGATAAATATATGCAGACCGCCAATGGAGTGTATGTCATTGGCGATAATGCGGCGACGCAGTTTACGGGGCTGGCGCAGAC
>CAMPJF010000007.1 GCA_946886725.1 uncultured Candidatus Saccharibacteria bacterium
GTGGGGAGTTGGCCAATACAATGGAACCTTGAACGTTGCAGGCCTCGCAAGTAATACGTACATATTCTGTACATGGTTTGAAACAACAACAACCTGGGCGGCGGCCTCATTCGTACCTTCGCCAAGCTTTTGTTTTCCGATAGTGGTGAATCGAATTATTCCATGGACGACAAGTGCCGAGTCAAGGGTTGGTGTTGATTTTACGCCTCCGAATGTGAGCGCGTGGACGGCGGCGCCCAATCAGATGCTGTATTGGCGACACACTATCGCAGCCGCAGGGGGTACGACGCCAGGCTTAGGCTTTGCTGTCGGTAAATCAGGCTTTAATGGCGCGAATGTTTGGGGTACCGGACTGCCAGCCAATCACAATGAACCAACTGGAACGACATCCGCAATAGGTGCGGGATCTTCGTATAGCGTTGGGTGGGGGGCGAATCGTCCGGAGTATTCGACGTACCGCGTTGTTCCATCCGATGGCGGGCGAACCTTGTGTCAAAGTATTAGTTGGGGGCCGACGGCGTGGAATAATCCTGCTTGGTCCGCAAGCGTACCCGCCTGTGTGACGGTGCCATTCAACTACAACCTGACACCGTCGGTGACTGGTCCAAGCGGAGTCGGGACGGTAGGGGGTCCTATTCCAACTGTCACGCCCCGTGTTAATAATTCAGTCGTCGGGAATGCCGGTGCGACAACCGACTCACCCTCGGTTCGTTGGGAATTATGGCGGATTGAGGTGCCTCCGACTGTTCCAGATCCTGGCGCAATTCCGCTAACGCAACAAGATAATGGGAGCGCTCCGTGTGCGCACTATAACAATGGCGGCGTCAACACTTGTACTGCCAAGGGTAGTGGCGACAGGACGTTTCCGGCTGGTTCAACAACGTTAGCTGCCTTAAATGGCGAGACGATAGGCGCTAACACGCCGGTTGGTACGCGAATTTGCTATACATTGTCAGTGCGTCCATATTCACAGGCAAACGGTAATTGGCGTCATAGCGCTCCTGTCTGTATCAAAGTCAGTAAGCAGCCGAAGGTGCAGGTATGGGGTCATGACGTACGGACGCGTGGGAGTATCGAGACTGGCACGACGATAGTTAACTCTGGTGGAACAAATCGATTGTTCGGTAGCTGGGTAGAGTATGGGGGATTTTCAGTCAGCACTAATAGTGGATTTGCATCAGGCTCAGGACTCAATACCGGCAATACTAATACAACAACGGCAGCAGCATGGCATCGATTAACCTTTGCTAATATCAACAACAGCGGCGCGAGTGAGTTTGGCACGTTTGCACTTCCATCTGGCCTCCCAACGATTACAGATCAGTTCATTGGTGCACCGTCGGGCGGGGCATTCAATAGTAACTTAGGGTCGCTAAATAGCGGTACGTATGTTGTTGGTGATGTCACTGTTAATACCAGTACGGTTGGACAAGAGGGTGCGGTCGGGAAGTCGATTATTATCGTGTCGTCAGGTACTGTGACGATTAGTGGAAATATTATCTACGAAGGTAACGGGGCGAGCCAAGTGTTTACCGATATCCGTCAGATACCACAGGTAGTGATTATTGCGCGGACGATTAATATTACTGGCGCTGTAGGGCAGGTGGATGCGTGGCTGTTGACGACCTCTGCCGCTGGGATGATTAATACATGCTCTGATGTTCCGTTGAACGCAAGTCTAAACTCAAACGTTTGTAGTAATATCCTGACGGTAAATGGCCCTGTCGTAACCCAGCATTTACACCTGCGACGAACGGGTGGCTCGAATACGGTGGCAACGGCGGGCGATCCTGCGGAGATTTTCAATTTGCGTCCAGATGCCTATATATGGGCCTACGGACGATCAAGCCAGTCAGGTAAAGCACAGACTGTTTACTCGGTTGAATTGCCGCCACGTTTCTAGAACGAACAATTTCGTGAAATGGGCTTGCTTATCTTTATAAAGCTTATGTATAATGGGGACTAATATGAAACTACTAAAAGGCGTGGGCGACTTTTTTGCACTAGATATCGGTACCAATGCGGTGCGCGTCGTGCAGCTTGCAAACAGCGGCCCGGATAGTTGGACGTTGCTTCATTACGGATATGCACCAGTTGACCTGCAGACGACAAGTGCTAGCTCAAAGGAGTCGGAACGACGACTAAGCGAGATTATCATGACCGCCGTCGGACAAAGCGGTATCAAGACAAAGAATGTGGCAATCGGCTTGCCATCGCAAAAAACCTTCACGACAGTCATCGATGTACCCAACATGCCAGAGGCTGAACTTCGTAGCACGATTAAATACCAGATAGATCAATATATCCCGATGGCGATCGACGAGGCGAAAGTCGACTGGGCTTTACTAGGGCAGTCTGCGCATAACCCGCAACAGCAAGAGGTACTTCTTGCAAGTACGGCCAATAGCTATGCTGAAGAACGACTTGAATTCATTGAGCAGCTGGGCTTGAACGTGATTGCCGCCGAGCCGGATCCAATTGCGATGATCCGCTCACTATTACCATCGGGTATTCAGGATGGGCGTTTGATTATTGATGTCGGAGAACTCTCAACTAACCTAGTTATCACTTATGGTGACACGCCGCGGCTTGTCCGCACGATTCCGACCGGTTTGCATTCGCTTGTAAAAGCAGCCGTGCAAAACTTGAATGTTCAAGAGGACCAGGCGCGACAATTTATCGTTAAATTTGGTCTTGCGCCAGATCGTTTGGAGGGGCAGGTTTTCCGTGCTGTCGAAAACGTCCTTGAGGGCTTTGCTGCTGAATTAACAAAATCAATCAAGTTCTTTCAGACACGGTATCCAAATACTCCGGTTGGCGGCATCTTGCTTTCGGGATATGCGAGTGTTATCCCAAAGTTTGGTGACTATGTGACCGCTAAGACTGGTGTTGCGTCTACGCAGGCAAATCCTTGGCAAAAGGTACATGTTCCTCAAGCCGACCAACAGCAATTGATCACGATTGCAACCGAATTCGCGACTGCCGTGGGTCTCGCACAGAGGAGCAATAAATAATGATTGAAATTAATCTTGTTCCCGACGTCAAGCAAGAGCTGATCAATGCTCAGCGTGTTCGCACCAGCGTTATATCGTTATCGATTATTGTTGGTATTGCTGCAATCGGTGTCGTCGTTGCACTTGCGATTTGGGTGCTTGGTATTCAAACCGCACGTGGCTTGCTGAGTGATGAGGCAATTAAGAATGAAAGTCAGAAGCTTGCAAAGGTTGAGGACATTTCTAATATGCTAACAATTCAAAACCAGCTCAGTAAACTACCGGTAATGCATGACAGCAAGAGTATCGACTCTCGTATTTTTGACGTCTTGACGACTATTAATCCTTCCGCACCGAATAATATTTCGATTAACAATCTTGCGCTCGATTCATCAACCAAGACAATTAAAATTGAAGGGCAGGCCGCAAATGGATATCCGGCACTAGAGGTTTTCAAGAAGACTATTAATGCGACAAACTTTGAATTTGCCAAAGCTGGTGAAAAACAGACGGTGCCGCTCGCCTCACAGATGAGTGATAGCGATCGCAGTTACGGTGATGATGCTTCAGGTGCGCGCGTGCTTCGGTTTACGTTGACATTCATTTACCCTGATGAGTTATTCTCGCGCACTGCAGAAAATGCACTGATTATTGCACCTATGCGTACGAATGTGACTGATTCATTCCTTGGTGTGCCGAATAGCTTATTTACGGTTAACGCAAATAGCGCAGGAGAGGGGAACTAAGATGGCTAGTCAGGAAATGGCGCTTCGTAAGCGTCAACAAATTGCCAATGCTAATCGTATGATGTTCGTCTGGGTAGCGGCAATCTCGGCGGTCGTTGGTGTTGCAATTGTTAGTTCAATCTTCTTGTTTCAAAAGGCGAGTTTCAACGAGAAGGTACTGGGTATTAAAGCTCAAACCGCTTCGACACTTCGTGCGAATAATAGTGCCGTTGAGTCATTGGAAAAGGAAATTCGAGTACTTAATACTAATCAGGCACTAAAGGATTCGATGGCACCCAATCAGACCCAACCGATACGTGTTGTGCTAGACGCATTGCCGTCAGATGCAAACTCTTCAGCTTTTGGCGCCTCACTGCAGGAAAAGTTTCTCAATGATCCAGCCATAAAGATCGAGTCCTTGACGGTAGATCCCGTTGCTGGTGTTGAATCTCAGTCTGCCGCTAATGTCGAGAACGCCGCAAGCGTAGCTAGTAGTGCGGATTCGGTGAATGAAATTACCTTTAGGTTTTCGGTCAGTACAGATAGCAATAACGCCAGTGCGCTTAAAGATTTGCTGCAACGACTCGAACGATCAATCCGTGCTATCGATATCTTGACGCTAAAAATTGAAACACAAGGCAACAGGCTGTTATTGGCAGTTGAGGGGCGTGCGTTTTACGAACCAGCAAAGACAGTAGAACTAAAGGAAAAGACGGTAAAGCCATGAAGAAATCAGATATCGCAATGATTATTCTAATCGCCTCTGTCAGTATCTTGGTTGCGTATTTCGTCGCAAAAGGTCTTGTTGGTGATGTGCAAAATCAATCAGCCAAGGTTAAAGTCGCCGAGCCGATTAGTGCGACGGTTGATCAGCCGGACGCAAGGATCTTTAATACCAATGCAATTAATCCGACAGTCGAAGTTATTATTGGTGACACTGCCGCACCGCAAACCCAGTAGTAGGAGAGATACGACGTGGCGCTTTTAACCGATGACATACAAGAAAAGCTAACCACCCTTCTGATCGATGAGGGGTTGGTTGCTGAGGTTGTACTTCGAGCCGCCGAGGAAGAGGCGAAAAAATTATCAAAACCTCTCCTTGTCGTGCTGAACGAGCAGGGGGTTGTTGACGATGAATTGCTGACGCACGCTATCGCGCAGGTGTCGGGTGTGCCATATGTCAATCTCAGTAACAGTCTTATTGATCAAGAGGTTTTGTCACTTCTGCCGGAAGATATTGCTGAACGCTTTATGGCTGTACCGCTAGCCGAGGTGCAGAACCGTCTGGCTGTCGCGATGATCGACGCAAATAACGTACAGGCGGTTGATTATTTGGCAAATCGTATCCAGCGCCCGATTAAAGTATTTATGGCATCTGAAACTGGCGTTCGTCATGTGCTTGATCAGTATCGTACCGACCTTTCTAGTGTTGACGAAGCTGCTGAAGTGTCTCAGGAAGAAGCGTCACAGGCTGGCGGGGATATCAAAACAATCGTTCAAGATTCGCCAATCAGCCGAGCTTTAAGTACGATCCTTGAATACGCTGTCAAATCTCGTGCCAGCGACGTTCATATCGAGCCCCTCGAGAAAGCTTTAAAGATTCGCTGCCGCGTTGACGGTGTTTTGCGTGAAGTCATGCAGCTGCCAAAGTCTATCGAGCCTGCACTCGTGAGCCGCATTAAAATTTTATCTAATCTAAAAATTGACGAACATCGCATCCCGCAAGACGGCCAGTTTGCCGTCAAGGTCGCTGCCAAGGAAGTGGATCTTCGTATTGCGGTCAGTCCGGTTGTTTGGGGTGAGCAAGTCGTTATCCGTCTACTGGATAAATCGGGTAACAGCTTCGACCTAGAAGAGATGGGATATGCTGGTCGAGCCCTCCGTGCAATTCGCAAAGGTGTGCGCAAGCCAAACGGCATGGTCCTGACGTCTGGCCCTACGGGTTCGGGCAAATCGACAAGCTTGTATGCACTGATCAAAGAAATCAAGGACGAAACAGTCAATATTGTTACGCTTGAGGACCCGGTCGAGTATAAGATGGACGGTGTGAATCAAATTCAGGTAAATGCCGAAGTGGGCTTGACGTTCGCAAGCGGTCTTCGTTCGATTCTTCGTCAAGACCCAGATGTCGTGATGGTAGGAGAGATTCGTGATCCCGAAACCGCCAGCCTCGGCGTGCAAGCGGCATTGACCGGACACTTAGTGTTTAGCACTTTGCACACCAACTCAGCAGCGGGCGTGTTGCCGCGTCTGTTGGATATGGGTGTTGAACCATTTTTGATCGCTAGTACAGTGAATACAATTATTGGCCAGCGGCTCGTACGTCGTGTTGCAGCAAAGCGCGACACATATCAGTCGACTCCAATCGAAACGCAGAATATTATGGCAACAGTCGGCCATCTACTTCCCAAAACCCAAGCGGATGTCGCCAGGGTGTCGGAAGATTTGGGCTACAAAGACTTGCCACTGGCGGGCCAAAGCGCTTATACTTTAGTCAAGGGAAAAGACACCTTACAAACACCGCGGGGCTATTCGGGTCGCGCCGGCTTGTATGAGGTCATGGATGTCACCACCGAGATTCAGAACTTGATCGTCGCACATGCTACAAGTGCTGAAATTCAGCGCAAGGCAGTAGAACAAGGAATGATTACGATGCGGCAGGATGGATACCTTAAGGCATTGCAGGGCATTACAACAATTGAAGAAGTCAACCGCGTGGCTGCGGATACAGCATAAGAAGGGTGGAGAATATATGAACAATCAAGAACTGAGAATCGAAGTACTACTGGAAGAGGTAGTCAAAAAACGCGCCTCGGACCTTCACTTGCAGGTTGGACTTCCGCCGATGCTTCGCGTCGATGGTAGTTTGCAGCCAATCGCTGGCTACAATGCGCTCGATGAGCCGGCTATTGAATCTCTAGTCTTTGCAATTCTCGACCAAGATCAACAGCAAATCTTAATGAAAGATAAAGAGTTTGATTTTAGCTTTGCTTTCGGGACGCTGGGCCGCTTCCGTGTTAATGCCTTTCATGAGCGCGGTAACTTAGCTGCGGCACTTCGTTTGATCCCGAATGAAATCAAATCTGTCACCGAGCTGGGAATGCCGCCAGTCGTAATGGGCTTTGCAGATTATCCGCGCGGGCTCGTTCTTGTGACCGGGCCGACAGGATCAGGTAAATCTACGACTCTCGCGGCGCTTGTCGACAAGATTAATACCGAGCGTGCCGACCATATTATTACCATCGAGGATCCGATTGAGTTTACGCACAAGTCAAAGAAATCGGTTATCGTCCAGCGCGAAGTTCACTATGATACCTATTCGTTCTCCGCAGCGCTTCGATCGAGCCTTCGCCAGGACCCTGACGTTGTACTGATCGGCGAGATGCGTGATCTCGAGACAATTTCCGCGGCGATTACGATTGCGGAAACAGGGCACTTGGTCTTTGCGACGCTACACACTAACAGCGCCGCTCAGTCGATCGATCGCATGATCGACGTATTTCCACCGCATCAGCAGCCGCAGATTCGTGCCCAGCTTTCTAATATATTGATGGCTATTTGCTCACAACGTCTAGTACCCGCTATTGGGGGTGGTCGTGTTGTGGCCGCCGAAGTGCTTATTGCCAATCCAGCAGTACGTAACATTATCCGTGAAGGTAAGTCGCATCAACTTGACGCAGTCATCCAAACTGGGGCAGACCAAGGTATGCAGACAATGGACCGTACGTTGGTGAATCTTATTCAAAGTGGCACAGTGACGTATGATGAAGCGCGTAATTTCGCAGTAGACATGACTGAATTTGACCGTCTGATGAGAGGCTAGTGTAATGCGAAAGTTTGATTACCAGGCTAAAGATAATTCGACAAATAAAATCGTCAAGGCGACAGTTCAGGCTGATTCTGAAAATGCTGCCGCCAAGTTATTGATTGCTCAAGGGTTTACGCCACTTGACATCAAGGAAGTTAATGAAGATGGCAGCTTCTTGGGTCGCTTGTCAGGCCGCATTACGACAAAGGACAAGATTGTTTTTACACGCCAACTAGCCACTTTGATTGGTGCGGGGCTTCCGCTGTCGCAAAGTATGCATACTGTGCTTGAGCAGACGACGAATAAGCGGTTACAAAGTGTGATCGAGGATATTGTGACATCGATCGAGGGTGGAAAGACGCTTACGGACTCTTTTGCTAAACATCCAGAGGTGTTCGATAAGGTCTTCTTGGCGCTTATTTCTGCTGGTGAAGCATCGGGAACACTCGATGACTCACTGCGTCGTGTTGCGGCACAGCAAGAAAAAGACGCGGCAACGATGAGTAAGATTAAGGGTGCGTTAACATATCCGGTGATTGTGCTCGTTGTCATATTTGGTGTGATGGGTTTTATGTTCTTTACCGTAGTACCTCAGGTAGAAAAGCTATATATCGATCTAAAAAAATCATTGCCGTTTTTGACACAGGCAATGGTTTCGACAGCAGACTTTATTATTAGCTTCTGGTGGCTGGTGATTATCATTCTTGGTGCGGCAATTTACTTCTTATTGCAGTACTTTAAAACAGAAAGTGGCATCAAGTTTGTGGACACCTTTAAGTTGAATGTTCCGTTGTTTGGACGCATGTTCCGTAAGCTGTACATGGCACGGTTTGCTCGAACGGGACAGACGCTACTTTCGACTGGTGTTGCGATGCTGGACATGCTGCGTATTACTAGCGAGGCGGTGAATAACAGTGTGATTAGTGCGAGCGTCGACCGTGCGGCTGAAAAAGTAAAAGGTGGCAAGGCGCTATCCGCATCTTTACAGTCGGAAGAGTATATTCTGCCACTTGTGCCGCAGATGATCAAAATCGGTGAGCAATCGGGGAAGATTGACGAGATGATGGGTAAAACCGCTCAGGTTTACGAGGATGAATTGGACGAAGAAATTAAGACGATCTCTACTGCAATTGAGCCGATATTAATGGTTGTATTGGCGATTGTTGCCGGGGGTATGGTGGGGGCGATTCTGCTGCCAATCTATAGCCTTGTAAATAGTATTAATGTATAGACAAACAATAGAGGGATAGAGTACTATAAGCGTAAGCGTTTTAGGCGCATCTAAAAATATTGTTCATAGAAAGGTGGAAAAGATTCCATGAACGTCACTCAAAAAAGTAAACAAAATGGTTTTACGATCATCGAAGTTGTGTTGGTGCTTGCGATTGCAGCGCTGATCTTCTTGATGGTATTTATTGCACTACCTGCGTTGCAGCGTAGCCAGCGTGATACGCAGCGTAAAAACGATGTTGCACGCGTACAGACAGCGATTCAGAACTATCAATCGAATAACCGCAATGCATTGCCTGCAGACGCAGAGTTTAACACGGTTCTTATTCCAAAATACCTAACCGTTGATGGTGCTGACACATTTAGTGATCCGAACGGTAACCCGTATCAGTTTAGGGTGGGTACAGCCCCTAACGCCTTTGATACAGCTAACTCTTATATGTATTTCACGCGCGGTGCAGTATGTAACGGTGATAGCGCACCTACGACAGGTCAGGGTGCAACGAAGGTTGCTGTACAGTACAAGCTTGAAGGCGGTGGTACCGCATGTATTAACAACTAGTCAGGCTGTCTATAGTAATGAAGATCCTAGCAGAGATGCTGGGATTTTTCATTTAGCCCTCTTTTAAGGTATGATAGTGCTTATGGAAGAAATTTATGTATACATTGTATTAATTGTGCTCGGAGTGATGTTTGGGAGCTTTGCGGGTGCGTCCGTCTGGCGTTTGCGCGCTCGGCAGCTCGTTCAAGACAAGGCTGAAGGGGAAGCGGTGGACAAGGCGGAGTATAAAAAACTCTTGCCGTTAACCAAGGTAGGCGTGAAAACAGACCGCTCGCGGTGCCTGCACTGCGGACATACGCTAGCGTGGTATGATCTTTTGCCAATTGTCAGTTGGATAGGGCTTCGGGGTAAATGTCGCTATTGTCATACAAAAATAGGTTGGTACGAACCACTTATGGAAGTCGGCGTAGCAGCATTTTTTGTTCTTTCGTATATGCTTTGGCCTACGCAATTTGACACAAGCATTGCAGTACTGCAGTTTGTATTGTGGCTTGTTGCCGGTGTGTTGTTCGCGATTTTATTTGCCTATGACTTTAAATGGTTCCTACTGCCTGACGTGATTACGTTTCCGTTGATCGCTGTCGGCGCTCTTGTCGCAGGATTACAACTGTTTGGCGCTTCAGATCTGATTGGCGCAGCAATTAATATCGCAGGCTCAGTTACTATTTTGTGCGGTTTGTATTACGTTTTACATAAGATATCCAACGGGCAATGGATAGGCTTTGGGGATGTAAAGTTAGGGTTGGCACTAGGGCTGTTGCTGAGTGATTGGCAGCTGGCATTTATTGCATTATTCATGGCGAACCTTATTGGGTGCATTATCGTGATTCCAGGCATGTTGCTTGGCAAGCTGACGCGTACGACTCGTGTGCCTTTTGGTCCACTTCTAATCATCGGAGCGGTGATTGCGATGCTTTGGGGGCCTTCGGTGATCGATATGTATTTTACGTTTTCAGTCTAGCGCGCTAAAGCCTTATCGCGTGATTGCACTTATGCTATAATGAGCGCACATGGGCACCACGGTTAACAACGGCTTTACGATTATCGAGACGATGCTTTTTTTGGGAGTCGCCGGCGCATTGACGGTGGGTATCCTAGCAGGATCGGGCGCTGCGATTAATCAGCAGCGATATCGTGACAGTGTCAATACTCTCAAGTCGTTTATCCAGCAGCAGTATAGTGAAACCGCGAATGTTGTTAACGGACGCAGTGGTAGTGAAGCGTGTGCGAATGCAGTTGTTGCTCAGCCGCCTGCGATTGTTACGCCAGAGGCGAGAGGGACGAGTGAGTGTATCCTGCTGGGACGATACGTAGTGATCGACACTACTGGAACGGAGATTACTGCATCAAATGTCGTCGGCTATCGTGCACCCGGAGCGCCAGAGGCGGCGAGCGATATATTAGAAATAACTACAAATTACCAATTAGGTACCTCGACAATAGGCCAAGATATGGCAGATATTGCGTGGGGTGCAGTTGTAGTCAGGCCACAGACGACACAGCCAATGCCGCTAACGATGCTTATACTTCGATCTCCTCTTAGCGGCTCAATCATGACGTATACGCAAGAGGGAGTGGTGACAAACCTTGCGAGTATGATTACCGCACAAAATAGTAGTGCGACCCGTAACCTGTGTGTTAATAAGTCCGATAACTTGCTTGGCGGTAATCGAATGTCGGTCCAGATCAGTTCTTTTGCTACTAGCCAGGGATCGATACAGATACCGCCAGAAAGCACGAGTGTATGCGATTAATAGCGAAACGCAATCAAGACGGCGATACTTTAATAGAAGTTATGTTTGCCTTTGCTATATTTGCGCTTGTCGCCATCGGTAGTCTCACAATTATGAATCAGGGGATTTCGGCAGCACAACGATCCCTGGAGATTACGCTTGTACGTGCTCAGATGGATGCGCAGGCTGAAGCGATTCGATATATTCATCAGGCATATGTTGCCGCATATCAAAAGGGTGGACCTGCCCCGACGGGTATTGCGTCCGAATGGGTAACGATGACTAACAAAACAACCGGACGAGGGGCTGATGCTGCGTCGCCGTTCGGAGTAACAGATGGTCCCATCTGTCCAGCGACGACACCGGGTCAGCGGCCGTTCATTCTTAATGCTCGTACGGCGAGAGTCGCGACTGCGGTTCCATTATCTTCGGCGGTAGCGGGTTCAACATTGCCGCCATTTTCGCAGGTTGTTTACAATCCCGATTCAAGTATCAACCAGGTGTATGGCATTTGGGTTGAAGCTGTGCCATCATCCGTCAACTCTAACGGAACCGGTTTTGTTGATTTTCATATCAGAGCATGTTGGAGTGGCGCCGGCAGTGCTGCGCCAGTAACATTAGGTACGATTGTGAGGTTGTATGAACCAAGATAATAAAAGCGGATTTACACTGATCGAGTTGATGCTCGCCATGACTTTCATTGCGGTCTTGCTCGTTGCGATTGCCATAACAACAATTCAAATTAGCGCTATCTATAACAAGGGTATTACGCTGCGCGAAGTCAACCAAGCCGGACGATCAGTCTCAGATGAGTTGCAGCGCAGTATCGCCTCGGCGGTACCATTTGATGTGACACCACGGATTGATGCATCACCTGCGACTGAGACATCAAAATACGTTGTCCGAGACGGTGGTGGACGCTTGTGCTTGGGGCGATATACGTACGCCTGGAATTACGGTCGGGCGATAACGGCTGGGTCAGACTATAACAAGTACAACAACGGCCAAGCTGTCCGTTTTGCAAAAGTAACCGATCCAAGCGGGACACTGTGCGCAGACCCAACTCTCGTCATCAACCGATCGGATGCATCTGAGATGCTAACGAGCGGCGATCGCGATCTTGTAGTGCACTCTATGACAGTGTCGCCAGGCGCAACCGACACAACAACGGGCCAGGCCATTTACGCAATTTCGATCGTCATTGGTACTAATGACGAGGAGCAGTTGGCCACTAATGATCAGTCTTGTCTGCCACCTGCGGACGGGATGGGGAAAGAAAATTATTGTTCAGTAAATCAATTTGATATTATTGCGAGAGCAGGGAACAAGTCAGGGAGTGATAAATAATGAGTACATTGAATCGACAACAAAATCAAAAGGGAGCAGTGTCGTTATTTATCGTTGTTTTTGCGACATTGCTGATGATCGTGATTACAATCAGTTTTATCCAGCTGATGCTGAAAGATCAACGCCAGGCGACGGCTAGTGATTTGTCCCAAAGTGCCTACGATTCTGCAAAATCAGGCGTCGAGGATGCTAAGCGCCTATTGCTACTGGACCAGGCCTGTCGCGGCAATACCGCTCCAGCAACGGTCAATTGTGCTGCAGTGACTACGGCGGTGGATTCAAACGAGTGTAATACGGTTGCTGCTGTTTTTGGGCAGCCTTCTGATACGGAAACGCTAGTTCAGCAAGATGAGGCGGATAAGTCGCTTCAGCAAGCGTATACGTGCGTTAAAATCGATGCGATCACGTCGGACTACAAGGGTATCATTGGTTTGAATCAATCGAATATCGTTCCGTTACGGGGCGTCGGTGATTTTGATAGCATAACTATAAGTTGGTTCACGAGAGATGACGTTGCTGCGGCTACAAATAGTCTTGTTGTTGGGTTTCCCTCTGGCGGCGGGCAGGTAGATTTACCACGCATGGGAAGTCGATGGGCGGTGAACTATCCGTCACTGCTCCGTACGCAGCTCATGCAGACAGGTCCTAACTTTACGCTTGCAGATGCGGACTCGGCTAATGGCGGTAAGAGCAATGCGAATACGTTATTTCTATATCCTTCATCGCCTGGTGATGCAAGCATGAATTTTAATCTCGATATCCGACGAGACCAATCAAATGCTCCTCAGACCGCCGATTGCGTCAACAACTTTAGTCTGCGAGAATACGCCTGTTCTGTAACGATTGGCTTACCTGAACCCATTAACGGCAGTATGGTGGATCGAGCTGCGTTTTTGCGTCTAAGTGCTCTTTATAATGGAGCACACTATAAGGTGCAGCTTTCGCGAGCCGGGGCTCCGGTTGAGTTCGATCGAGTTCAGCCAGAGGTTGATTCGACTGGCCGTGCAAATGATATGTTCCGCCGCGTAAAGAGCCGTATTGAGTTCAAGAGTGACTTTATCTATCCGGAAGCCGCAGTAGATATCGAAGGCGACTTGTGTAAGAGCTTTATTATTACTAGCCAGAACTCTGACTATGTGAATAGTCCAACGTGTACACCCTGAATAAAATATTTATTCAGTATCGCTGTGGAACTTTTCGTACACCTCTCTAAGGTGCTCGTCGGTAACGTGCGTATAGACCTGGGTCGTGCTGATGTTGCTGTGTCCCAGCATTACTTGGACGCTGCGCAAGTCAGCGCCATTCATGAGCAGATCTGTGGCAAAACTATGCCTCATTGTATGAGGACTGACGTGTTTCGTTATGCCTGCAAGTTTAGCGTACTTGTTGATAATTCGTTGGATACTCCGCGCACTTAAGCGTCGGTAATCGCCGCTGGTGGTGGTGGTATTATTGCGACTGTAGCTTAAAAATAGTGGCGGTAGGTTATCGAGACGTGCCGACAAATAATCCTCAACACGAGCGGCCGTCGCCTCGCCAATAAAGACCGGGCGATCCTTTTGTCCTTTCCCTCGAACCATGAACTCACGTCGCTTGGTATTTACGTGGTCGCGGTTAAGGTTTACTAATTCAGAGACGCGGAGGCCACTCGAGAAAAGCAGTTCGATTATTGCTCGGTCGCGGAGTCCGTCTTCGCTGTCAGTCGGTATTGTTTCAAGTAGCCTCGCGACTTCATCGTAATGCAGAAACGTCACTTGCTTACGTGCGATTTTTGGGAGTTCAATTTTTTCCGGACTGAGACTAGTAATGTCTCGCTTTGAGAGGTATGTTAAGAAGCCGCGAAGGGCAATTAGGTGGTAGCCCTGCGTAATCGTTGCTAATTCATCCTCGTTGTAATTTTTGTATCGGTTGAGCCATAGCCTGTACTTTCGAATCATTTCCGAGGTAATTTTATCAACGGTCGTGTCGTTAGTAAATTCAACAAAGCGCTCAAGATAAAGCTTATAATTTTCAGCAGTCTTTGCGGAGCGACCTCCCTCTACCTCGAGATGTTCGATGTAGTCCAAAAGTAGCTCAGATGTATACATAGTCCTAGCATAGCGCAGATTAGAGACGATGGGTATAATATAGTACAAAGAAGTAAATGATTGGAGTGATATGGATTCAAAAGTTCAACAAACGTTAATTGTCTTTAAGCCAGATGCGGTGCAGCGTGGAATTGTCGGTGAAATACTTACTCGCTTTGAACGTGTGGGCTTAAAAATTGTTGCGACAAAGATGCTTGCCCCTGATCGTGAGCATTATCACAAGCATTACGAAGAAATCGGCAAGGTGATTACCAGGCGGGGCGAGGAGACTTTTAACGCCGTTTTGACTATGATGAACGAGGGTCCGGTTATCGCGATGGTGCTTGAAGGTGTAGAGGCGGTGGAGCTTGTTCGAAAGCTTGTCGGTACCACAGAGCCGAAGTCATCAGCTCCAGGAACGATTCGTGGTGATTACTCGCATATGAGCTATGGCTACGGTGATGAGCACAAGAAAGGTATTCCTAATCTCATTCATGCATCGGGTGATCTTGCTGATGCACAACAGGAAATACCACATTGGTTCACTGAGGATGAGCTATACGACTACTCGGCGCTGAACGAAAAATTTACTCGTTAGCAGGCGCTGTTATTCACGGAACCAGCAGTGTTACGGCGCTGTTGGTTCCGTGATACAATAATTTCGTATGCCTCGGTAGCTCAACTGGATAGAGTAGATCCGTCCTAAGGATATGGTTGCAGGTTCGACTCCTGCCCGGGGCACCAAGAAAATAGTCCAGAATGCGTAGGCATCGGAGTCTTTTCTTGGTATTCACATGATACTTTTTAAAACGTTAGCACTACTGGTGAGCTATCGTAGTATAATAAACGTATGTCGAAAGATGAAACGAAACATCAGTCAGAGCAGCTCGACTTTGACGGTCAGCGCGACGGCGAAGCCTTGCTCTTTGTATTTAGGCGCCATATCATCGCCATGCGTAAAGGGTTTTATTTGTTGCTTGTACCGTTCGCGATTTCAGCGATTCCTCCACTTATTTGGCAGGCGAATCTCGAATTATTTTTACTTCCAATTGCAGGGTTGGTAGTGGGACTCGTCTTGTTTTCGTACCACTATTTAATGTGGTATTTTACCGTTTATATCGTGACTGATCAGCGCATACGACAGATTACGCAGCGTGGATTTTTCGGTAAGGACGTAGTCGAGTTGCGACTATCAAAGATCCAGAACATAAGCTATAATGTACCTGGGTTCAGCGGTGAAATTTTTGACTTTGGTACGATTGTCATTCAGACGTTTGTTGGCGATCTTGTGATTCATAACGTCGCTCATCCAGATGATATCTATAACAAGTTGCAAGATGCCGTATCAGCCACATTAGCTGATCACAAGCAAGGAGATTATGAAGAAATTACAACTTAGAAGGCGTACGGCAAAAAAAGAGATACCAACCCGTATCACTAACGAAACCGTCGCCGAGCATCGCGAGCGAATTTTAGCAGGTGGCCGCCGATTTAAGTATCCAATGCAGTATGCGCGTCACCGCTTAGTGGTAACGACAATCGTTATCACGTTAGTCGCATTTTTGTTCATACTGCTTATTGGCTGGTGGCAACTGTACTCAGTCCAGAACACCGGCACGTTTTTTTACCGAGTTACACGCGTTGTTCCATTGCCTGTAGCGTCCGTTGATGGGGAAACCGTAAAATATGGCGATTATTTAATGTATTACAATAGCTCGGCGCATTATCTCAAGCAGAGCGAACAACTTAATCTCAATAGTAAAGATGGTCAGCGACAGAACGCACACATTAAGCGCAAATCGCTAGACATTGCGATTGCAAACGCATATGCACAAAAGCTTGCTCGAGATTTAGGTATTAAAGTATCTCAGGCGAGAATCGATCAAGTTACTGACGACGATCGTAATACGTCAACTGGTCGAATCTCGCAGGAGACGTATGACGCCTCGGCACTGAATATTTTAGGGTGGACACCAAGTGAATATCGACATGATACGAAGAATCGTTTAATCCGCCAAGATGTTGCATATGCGGTCGACGCAGATGCTAAGAAGCAGCAAGAAAAAGTATCTCAATTGATTCAGCAGGATAAAGCGATCGATTTTGACGCACTCGCCAAAACGCTTAGTGGTGACGATGGGGCGAAAGTGACGGCAGGTATATCTGGCCTGGTGCCGCATACAAATCAAGATGGTGGTCTGACGAAAGCTGCGTTAACCTTACAGCCAGGCGGTATCTCTTCGCCAATACGCACTTCTGCGGGTGATGGGTATTATTTTGTGAAGTTAATTGAAAAAACTCCAACGCAGGTCAGTTATTCCTACTTGCGTGTTCCGCTAACAGAGTTTAATAAGCGAATCACAACGCTTCAAAAGGAAAATAAGATTAAAGAATTTATCGCTATTCCAAAAGAAGACGTTGAAAATAAGAAGTAATCATTAATTAAGGAGAATGCGAATGTATACAGT
>CAMPJF010000008.1 GCA_946886725.1 uncultured Candidatus Saccharibacteria bacterium
GCTCCTAGCGATGCTGCGTTAAACTCAATACCGATAGCGATAGATTCCGCGATCTCTCGACGCGACAATGCACCGTAACTGGCATCAACGCTCGAAAGCTTTGGTCCAGGTTTAAGTTCGTCAAGAACGGCACCGAGACTATCGAAGTCGAACATCGTATCAAGTTTAAAACAGCGATGCAGTAGAGGGTCATCATTCAGAATATCCTCGACACTGTAATTCCGCAGCAGGATACCCAGGCGGGTATCTGCAGCGGCCTTGATTTGTTGTTCAGCGTCAACGCTTGCGATCATCCATAGGTAGGGATCGTAGAGTCGTAGATTTAGTGTAATCTCCGGCAATTCGAATGCAACATAGTCCGCACTGCGAGTAATGCGTTGATCACCGAGCGCGATATTGTTCACCTGAATGTTGACAATCTGAACGCTGTGCATCAACGGAATCAACGCGTTAAATCCCGGATAGAGATACTTTGGGCGTCCATATTTTGCTGGTCTGAACGATTTAATTAGCTGATCGTCAATCATCTTGAACTGCGCGATCTCTTCTTTTGTGTAGGATCGGCCAGTCCATTTGTCGACTCTCGGGTATGTAAGAATTGGCTTACCGAAACGCTTTCGTATGCCGATCTGACCTGGCTGAACGAAAACAAAACTCCGAAGCAGTGTCCATATAGACGCAGCGATGCCGATCAGCAACATAAGGACGTTCCATAGTGGCTCGGGAATGACACCTTTAACATCTTGTAAGAGCTGCTCGAGCATTTTCCTCACCTCCTATGTGTGGTTTTTTGGCTGTATGCTAAAGCTTGCGTTAACTATAGCACAAAAACAGTACATTAAAACCGTTACTGTAATGAGGCAGTGAGTCGAGCGATACTGTCGAGTAGTTCTTTCCAGATTGAGCGATTATGCCAATTGTCGAGGGTAATAATCTCTGAATTATCAATGTTTTTCTGTTGGATAGTTTGTAATTTGGCCGTGACAGACTTGTCATAAACGACAACAACGCACTCAAGATTAAGCTGGAATGACCGAATGTCCATATTGCTCGATCCGATAACAGTAATATCGTCGTCAATTGTCACGTGTTTTGAATGCAACAGTATTGGAGCGTTATGAAGATAGATTTTGACGCCTGCTTCCAGTAGCTGTGCATAGTAGGATCGCTGCGCATGCCCTACCATCCATTGATCCTTAACTTTGGAGTTGATGATCGTAATTTCGACGCCACGTTTAGCGGCACTAATCACGGCGGTAAGAAGTGCATCATCAGGTACGAAGTATGGGTTTGTGATAACGATTTTTTGTTTTGCTGCGTATACGAGTGAAACAAATAACTTTAAATTATTCTCATGGTCGTAGGAGGGGCCGCTTGGGAGTAGCTGTGCCATTATGCCGCCTTGCTCGTCCGAGGTGATTGGTTCGAGGAGTGTCCGCGGCGCTTCACCGGTCTCGCTAAACCAGTCACCAGCAAAGACTGCGGCGCACTGCTGAACGATCGGGCCGGTCATTCGAACGACCAGTTCATCATAGACAATGCCGTCTGTCCGTTGGTATGTGCGATCGATCATGTTAAACGATCCCATAAATGCGACTTGATCATCGACGACGACAATTTTGCGGTGATTACGCAGATCTGGACGGTTATAATGATTTAAATTGAATCGAAGCGGAAGCATCCGTTGCCATCGCACACCGATAGCTGTAAGTTTTCGTTGCATTGATTTGTAATGGCGGTACTTTCGTGATCCTACTGAATCGAATAATACGTAAACATCGACGCCTCGGTTAACTGCGGCCTCCATGGCGTTAAAAAATGGCCTCGTGGTGTCATCTAACGCTATGATGAAGTACTCGATATAGACGTACTCTTTTGCCTGCTCGATATAACGCGTCGCCTCGTCGACCATAGACTGGTAGTCGTCGAGTATGTGCATAGTATTACCCTGCTGTGCAGGTAGTTTTCCAAGGGCTTTGTTTTGTTTAATGATCGGTGCATACCTATTATAAGTTTCGGGCTGTAGGCCTGCCGGAACATCATCCGCAGAAAATGTAGCCGACTCAATTAATGCATCAATCGATTGCTGTAGTCGCCTTCGGCGTCTGGATAATTTTGGACTTCCTATCAATAAAAATAGCAATACACCAAAGACCGGAATAATCATGATAGCAAGCAGCCATGCCATTGCTGCGGTCGGCTTTCGACCCCTCGGGACGTAAAGAATAAATGCCAATCTAATAATCCAGTCCACGAATAAAGCGACAACACCGATGATTGCTAAAGTATTTTCCATATCCATCGTTTAGTGTAGCATTATTTGTCTGATAGCTAATTAAAAATCACCGCTATAACAAACGGTGATTTTTAGACTAAGTGAGCTGGCTATAATTCAGCCATCGCACCGTCTAGTTCCGACAGGTCATCGTCATTTTCTGCGTCTAATTTCGAATCGTCCATTGCAGCACTGGCTTTGTCTAGATCGCTGCTGGTTGTGATGGTGGGAGCCTCTTTCGTTTCTACCTCGGCAGCCGTAGTGTCCTTTGCCGCATTGTCGGTGTAATTATTATAGAAGGTGTATCCTAAGAATCCTATAACAGCAACGATGACGATGACAATGATAATCTCAACTACCGAGAATCCTGATTGTTGATTATAGCGTCGCATTATCGGGCCTCCTCGGTTGATGTGTTTTCTCGTGTAGAATCTGTATTATTATTTGCTGATTTTACTGCTACGATAAGATTTTTAATGGCAGTACGGTAGTCTTTTAGTGCCGTTGTGCTGGCTTTCAACGATTCTTTAAATGCAACGAGCCCTTGGCGAGGATTATCTTCACAGCTAAAGGATGCCTTTTTGCTGCTGATCTCGGCAACAGTTGTTTCTGCTGTCGCCTTGGCTGTATTGACTTCCGTTAATAGTGAATCGTAGTTCTCAACGGTGTATCCCTTCGTGGTGTAGAAATCTTGAACGCGTTCTGAAATTGTCGTAAATACGCCAAGATGTTTTGTCGCTCGTGCGGCTATTCGTTCAGTACGATTATTGACGTTTGCTTCCCGTTTTTCACAGGCTTTTAGCTTTGCTGTGGTGAGTTTTTCATTTACAACCGCACGTCGCTCGGCGACTGTTTTCTCGGTGTGGACACGCGTATGTGACTCGTGATTCATATCAGATTTAGACTCACTGGTTGATTCATTCATGCGCATATCCTGATCGCGCTCCGACTCTAGGGCATTCACCGTCGGTGACGCCATCATGATGCCGACAAAGCTTAGAATTAGCGCAAATGTAGCCATGACGATTGAGGGGCCTGATAACGTACGACGTAATATATGTAACATGTAGTTCCTTCGTAATTTTATGTATTGTTAGAAGTATATGCTTATGTTTTACGTTGCGCAAGACGGCTTATTACGGCATGTATTGTTATATGGATGTGCAACTAAAATGCTGACAGTTCTTTATCGATTTCTGTCATGTCGTCAAGGTTGGTTTCTTCAATTTCTGCATCATCTATCGTTGTGGCGGCTTCCTCTAAATCGTTCGTCGCTTTAATGGTTGGCGCACTTTGTACGTCTTCCACACTAGTGCTGATAGTTTGCTCCGAACTGGATTTGTAATGAGTATAAGCGGCATAGCCAATATACGCAGCAATCAGGAGAATGACAAAAACGATCGCTATCTTGAGCGGCGCATAATTTGTCTTTTGTTTTGCGAGCTTCATTATTGATTCTCAGCGGGGGTGTTATCGGTGTTGGTGGGTGTGCTGCTCGCTGCAGACTTGACTGCAATAATCAGGTTCTTTACTGACGTTCTATATTCTTTCAGTACGTCAATCGAGGTTTTGAGGCTTGTTTTAAACGATTCAATAGCAAGCTTCGGATTTTCGTCCGTACAGCTGAAATCGCTAGTCACTGTACTAATGCTTGCGACAGCGGTTTCGGCGGCTGATTTTTTAGCCATCACGTCGTCGATCAAGGCCTGATAATCATCTACGGTCAGTTCATTATTGATGTAAAACGCCTGAGTGCGTTCGGCTATCTGGCTAAAAAGTTCAAGATGCTTCGTGCTGCGATCGGCAATCCGAGCAATACGATTGTTGATATTCTCTTCTCGTCCTTTACATATTTCTAACTGCGAAGCGCTTAGTTTCTCTTGACGAGCTTCGTGTTTTGCTTTTAGTCGCAATTCGGCCGCCTCTTTAGCTGCTTTCATTTCTTGCTTTTTGGCTTCAAAATCTTCACGTTGCTGGCGAAGCTTATTTTGCCTATCATCCGAGAATGATGAAGTATCATCAGAATGCCTGGTCGTCGAGTCCTCGGCTTTTGCAGTAGTGCCGACGCCAACGACAGTAACAATAAAGGCTGTAGTGGCCATAAGTGCGCTAGCCTGTAGTGCGTGTATAAACTTACTCATTTATTACCCTTTCCCGCTCGTTGTATACATGGTTATGTTACAAAGTATATGCCCAGTATCGGCATAATGCAACTTTTGCCATCTCGAGTACCGTCAATACCCAGTAAAGTAATCGGTGTGAACGTGTTTTGCGCCGCTATGTTTCAGTATGGATTTTGATGCGGCCACCATAGCGGGAGGTCCAGAAATATAGATACTGCGTGCCGCTACATCTGGGATGTGCCTTGTTATGTCATTGCTGTCGATATGTGATTCGTTAACGTGATTCCAGGATGGGACGGGCAGCGGTTCACGCGTTTTGCATATAATGATGACATGAATTGCTGCACGCTTCAGCTCATCCGCATAGGCGATATCGTCGATAGTGTTCACTGCGTAAATAAGTGTGATGTCTCGTGATTGTTTATCTTTTCTCAATTGGGTTAGATGACTAATAAATGGAGTGATACCAACGCCACCGGCAACAAATAACAGCGGAGTTTCAGTACTATGCGGCATGACAAAATCGCCACTGATTCCTGTCGCGTCAATATAATCACCATGCCGCAGCTCCTGCAAAGCGCGCTTAAAACTACTGGGATGCTCATTTATTCTGATGCTAAATCGAACGGTCAATGCGTCATCACTGCCGATAAGCGTAAAGATGCGTCGAATACCTCGCCCATCCTTGTGTTTGTGCGGGAGGGTAATTTCTATGTACTGTCCGGCAGTAAAGGCTATGGGTATTTCAATCTTAAACGTGTACTCGTATATGGACGGCGTTAGTGGTTTCCGGTCGATAAACGTGAGTCGAATATGTCGCCTATACGTGAATGTAAACGCTACTATATTAGCGATAACAAGCGCTAGTGCGGGAGAGCCAGAGATAGCCCCTAGCTGTAGTGGTACAGCAAAGAATACAGCAGCAACGGTACCGACTGCATATTGTTGCCATCGTCTTGGCGGTAATGTTAAAGGTTCGCTTAGCATAAACCCGGCAAAAAATATGAGCGGCCATGACAATAATGCGATGCTGGCGGTGTAAAGTGACTGTCCGTCCAACACAGACAGCGCGACAATGATTAAAGCGGCTATGCCAAGGAAGAGCGCTCCTAGCTGTAGGCGACGCGTTTTGTACAGTATTAAGAATGCGAAGAAGGTCACTAAAGGAAGGAGTACGGGAGTTGCAATCCACCAAACAGCGGGCGCCAAGCCAATACCGCTGGCGACTACGGCGGCTATAGCGGCCGGGTTGAATATGTGTCGTCCGTGTGGTGCCAAAATAAATTTAGATGACACGGCAAACGCAGCGACGAGTGCGAGGGTTGCAAGTCCTACCAGGTCTAATGTCGGACTGAGAATGAAAAACAGGATGAGTGCAGTAATGTACGACGACTCATCATGTGTGCGCACATTAAACAGCCAGCCGAGCGAAACATTACATGCGTACGCAGCCAGGACAAGAGCTGCCGCACTAACAATAATTTCACCTGGCGCGTAGGGCACTTGATCAAACAGCGATAATAAGACCGAAAATGCCACTAATACACTGAGGGATACGGACAGTAATCGATACATCGACACCTTGTTCAGCTCGCTATCGATCCAATCTCTCATATATATAATTCTCCGTCAAAACGCGATGAGTAGTCAATCGTATTATTTTGGTGCATTCTGACAAAATCGAATGCAAAATGGTGCTGCAATATTTCGGGTTCGGTAAAAAAGAGTGCTGTTGCAATGCCGTCGGCGATTAATGCGCTTTCCGCGACAACCCACGTCGCGATAATATTTTTGACCGGTGTTAGTGTCGTCGGATCGAATATATGATGCAGCCCATCCCCCCACGCTCGGCGGTTCACTGCCGATGCGCATAGGCTTGCATTTTGAATGTTAAGTGCGCCGATGACTGTATCGGATTTGAATGGATGCTCTAGGCCGACAACGTTCTTAGATGTACCGCGATGATATATGTCGCCGCTCGCATCGATAACAAAATCAAGATGCCGATCCTTGATAAGGATTTGAGAAATCATATCAACCAGATATCCCTTGCCCGCAGCTCCAAAATCGATAGTGATTGGTGTTGATGTGCGCATCATTCTACCGTCCCAAGTCATTACTTCGTCCCAGGCGGGAACTTTGCCGAGTTCAGTTGGGGTGAATGAGTATGATGCGTTATAGCCTGCATCTTCGAGGGTATTGCCGATTAATGGCGTTACTTTCCCGGATGTTACATCGTAGAGCGTACGGTAAAGTGTGACGAGCTTCGTGACGTTTTCAGGGAAAGTATACTGCCCTGCAGTTGTCGAGATGGCATGAATTAACGAATCCGTACGGAATCGAGAATATGTTTTATCGAAGCTTTCGACGTGTCGTAAGATGGCTTCGATTAGATGATTCGTCGCCTGTATTTTGGTGTCGATGCGCCACTGTGTTCCTAGCGCCTCAAACGATAACCTCCAGGGAAGTTGGCCGTTTTGTGTTTTTGTCGATCGCATAGATTCATAATAACAAACTACCGCTGAATACTTCATGAGCCTAAGGTTATTCATGCCTGATGGTATTTTTGTAATATTTTTAACTGTACGGTCAAAAAAAACAGTGTAAATTTGACTTTGTAAGCATAAGCACATTAAAAATTAATTAAATCCCCTTCTCTTGGCGCAGGTAGCGACCTGGACAGTACTGTACTGTTTGCATCGCTGCCTACACCCGAAAGGAGATTAGCAGTTATGGATATCAATTCCAGCAGCCTTAGCACAAATCAGCAGCCCATCGCACGTAAGGGTGATCTATTGAACAACTCACAAGTACTCGACACATCCGCACCAACCGAACTCATTCGTCGTAATTTCGTCGCCGTTATCATTCCGGCGCGAAACGAATCAGAACTCATTCTTTCAACTCTCGACTCACTCACAAGTCAAACAAGAAAACCCGATGCGATTATCGTTGTTGCAAACAATTGCACCGATCATGGTCGCACGGCAGGGCTCGCACGTGCTATTTCAGGTGTAACGGTTTATGAAATGGAGAACAACCCGTTTCTAAAGGCTGGCGCCCTGAACTACGGCCTCGCACAGGCCATGGCGAATGGCCTAATGCCGGAATACGTCGTTACAATTGACGCGGATACAATCCTTGCGCCGGATTTTATCAAGAATTCGGTACATGTATTGGCGTGTCAGCCGCATGTCGGCGCTGTCTCGGCGGTGTGTGATGGCAAAGTAAAGCTGGGAAAGACCTGGTTTGAAAAAACACTCGCAGCGGTCCAGCGAGCAGAATATGCTCGGGCAAGCTTTACGCGAGTGCGAACAAACATCCACACCCTGTCGGGAGCTGGTACGGTCATTCGCGCTGAAGCGATCTTGGACGTACTTTCGGACCGTCAGATGCTGTTCGCGGAGACTGATGACAACCTTGTCGAAGATTTTGAGATGACCCTTGAACTCAAACGGCACGGATGGAAGTGTGTCAACAACTACTACTGCCGCGCAGAAACGGATTTGATGCTTTCTGTGACCGATCTGATGAAGCAGCGGTATCGCTGGGTTCACGGAACGATCAACGAACTGCGTCGTCGTGGCTGGAAGCGTGAAACGCGCACCAGTATTATGACGATGTGGTATGCGATATTAAGCATCCCCGTTTTTCATTTGTGGCCATTGCTATTTATGTACCATGTGATTGCCGGCAATCCTGCAATCCAGGATTTCTGGTTTCTCACGCTCGTAATGGCATTCCAGGCAATCAGCGTTCATCGCCTTGGTTGGAAATCGATGGTAGTGGCCGCGCTATTGCTGCCCGATTTACTTTTTGGAGTACTTCGGCACGCATGGATAGTAAAATCGCTCTTCAATGCCTATGTGCCGCAACTGGTACTGCAGCGAAGCAAGCCTCAGTACTCGTGGTAGGAGAATAACAATGCTAATCATTTCCGAAGGCCTAATGGCGGCGTTGGGGTTTATGGTTGCGATGTACCCCGGACAACTGCTGCTGCTTGCAATTGCAGTTGTCTCTATCATGGCGGCGGTTGCTCTGTTGATAAATGGAACGACTCGTCGTCGACGCGAGGCGCGGGTAGCCGGCCTGCGTTAACGTGTACCCCAGTTAAATTGGAAGCGGCTCACCGCGTTCAGCTTTTCTGGGGTACACGCCCACTCACTTTATTTTTTAGTAATTATTCCGTTAGGTGAACAATATAATGCACACATGTACGCGAGGAGGAATGTCCTATGAACAAAGCACGATTATTAATTTTAAGCCTGTTTGGTGTTGGTGTCGGGTTTTTGCTTGGCGGGCAACCGGCATCAGCGGCGACTTCGGCAAACTTGATTGCCAATCCGTCCCTCGAGACTGCCGCCACGTCCACGACACCACAGTCCTGGGCTTCAAATAAATGGGGGACGAATACTTCAACGTTTACATATTTAACTACCGGCCGTACCGGAGCTCGAAGTGTAAAGGTGCAGTCCACCGCCTACACCTCTGGTGACGCGAAATGGTTCGCAAACCCCGTCAACGTTACACCAGGTACGGTATATACGTACTCGGACTATTATCAATCAACTGCAACGAGTCGTTACGTCGTTCAATATACATCATCGACCGGAGCTAATACGTATCAGGAATTGGCAACCGCACCAGCAGCCGCCGGATGGGCACAAGCAACGCGCACCTTTACTCCGCCGACTGGTACGCAAAAAGCGTCAGTGTTCCATCTCCTTTCGGCGGTAGGTTCACTGACGATTGACGATGTTAGTTTGACCTATGAAACAACAACGACACCTCCCCCACCTCCGCCGCCAGCGACAGGTAATCTAGTGCCAAATCCTTCGCTTGAAACTGCATCAGGCACGCCCGCTAATCCTGTAAGCTGGCTCAATAATAAATGGGGTACAAATACAGCGACGTTTAGCTATGAAACAAACGGAAGGACTGGCGGTCGCAGTGTAAAGACGACGCTGAGTGGATATACAAGTGGTGACGCTAAATGGTACTTCGAGCCAGTAGCGGTGCAGCCTAGCAAAACGTACGAGGTTAGTACATATTACAAATCTACTGCTCCAACGCACACATTGCTAGTCACTTACGATGCAGCTAATACGCCGACATACATCGATTTGAATGTCGCAGTACCGGCGAGTCCAACTGCATGGACGGAGGCAAAAGCAACAGTCGCAACGCCAGCTAATGCTGTAAAAATGAGTGTCTTTCACGTCTTAGAGGCGAACGGAACATTACAACTGGACGATGTGAGCGTAACGCCTGCTGCGACGCCACCTGTCTCGAGTAATCCTGTCGCTAATCCATCCGTAGAAACGGAAGCAAACACAACAACGCCGGCGCAGTGGGTGTCAAATAAATGGGGCACCAATACGACGACCTTTCAATATGTGAAAAATGATGGCCATGACGGCACGAAAAGCGTTAAGACTACGATTAGTGCATATACCGACGGTGATGCAAAGTGGTATCCGCAGCCATTCTGGCTGACTACTGGTAAACAATATCGTTTTACGATGTGGTACAAGACAAACACGCAGCCACAGGCGACAGTGATGTTTACCCGAGCGGATGGTAGTCAATACTTCTTTGGTATGCCAAAGCCGCTTCCGCCGGCAAACTCCGCGACGACTTGGCAACAATACGTAGGGACATTCTCTGTACCAAACGACGCAGTTAGTGTATCGCCATTTATGTTTATCGGTTCGGTCGGGTTTTTGCAGGTAGATAACGCAAAAGTCGATCCATATACACCGGTTGGATTTACTCGACCACTCGTGACACTGACGTTCGATGATGGCCACGAGGACAACGCAACGACGGCACTGCCGATTATGCAGGCGCGCAACCTAAGATCAACGCAGTGTTATGCTACGCAGTTCATACAAGGCTCTACGACAGCGCAGGCTGATGTCGCGAAGTTCAAAAATGCGGGGCATGAGATATGTTCACATACGATCACCCACCCATTCCTTACGCAGGTAAATGCTACGCAACTGACGAATGAATTACTACAGTCGCGGGACTACCTTCGTACATTGACTGGCGCGCCGGTTAATAACTTCGCCACTCCTTACGGCGACTATAATCAAACAGTTAATACTGAAATCAAAAAGTATTATCGTTCGCACCGTACGGTAGATGAAGGATATAACTCGAAAGATAACTTTGATATTTATCGATTGCGCGTGCAGAATATGCTGTCAAATACGACGATTGCACAATATCAGAGTTGGCTGGACCAAGCCAAGGCGACAAATACCTGGTTGATATTGGTATATCACCGCGTAACACCTGCTGGAGCTGCCGACACTGGCCAATTCGATACTCGCATTGAAGACTTTGGTCCGCAAATGGATAGACTAGTATCTAGCGGATTGATGGTAAAGACGTACAACGATGCGCTAGATGAAGTCGTACCCCAGCTTCCATAGCGCGTAAGTATATCAATAATACGACCGCCACGTGCGGTCGTATTATTAGTTTGTATCTGTCTACTCGCGGTACTGTATGATGGGTAAAAAAATAGCACCACGGTCGTGGTGCGTTTGCAGTAGGCTGCGATTTGCAATTTACATGAATGTGCCGCTATGGGCAAGCAGCGTGAATCTGCTTGCCCATAGCGATGGCCTACTTGCGACGGAAGGTAAACCGCCGCGGCTGCGGGCCGACGTTCGCCTGCACCGCATCACGTCGTGCGTTCAGCTGCGACATGACGATCAGTGCGACGCCCAGCGCCAAGAGTGCGAGTGCGATGAAGAACCATGCGTCGTTTGCTCCCGTGTAGGCGAGTGCTCCGCCGGATGCAACGCTTGCGACTCCAGTGTTACCGTAGTTCATTTTTACTCCCAGTGTTGTTGTTTTGAACGGTACGACATGATGACTGACGAAATAACCCAGTAGTGTCGAATGACACTATAGATCAGATCGGGTATCACCGTAAGGATGACAAGCATGGACTTCCACCCCATTTTATGCGACATCCATGCCTGGTAAACTCCCATAAGGGCAAGCAACCATAAATCTGCAATAGACGTCGTTCCCCTGGCGATGCCATGGATAATCAATACAGGCCACAAATAAAACAGCGGCAGGATTGAAAGACCAAAGATCATTACCAAAGAACTCGTGCGAGCTTCGCGGCTAAACTTACGTCGCCGCAACTCATCGATCGTTCCTCTGACCCAACGTTTGCGCTGCCGAACGAGTGTCGGCAGGGTTCGCATCAGATCAGTATGGGCGATCGAATAATAGTTGTTCGTGCATCGCCACCCGAGTTTTTTAATATCGAGTGTCAATGTGAAATCTTCGACAAGGTTGTCATCACGCTCCGCATACAAACAGGCTGTGGCTGTGCTGCGTTGCTGTTTTGAGGCAAGAAGTTGAAGAATCGGCTCGGCTCGTATGATCGAGCCAGCACCTGACATCGTGTGGATGTCGCTTCTGATACGGAGCGTTCCCGCTCTCGCGTATTCGACTTCCTGCATCCAAATGATCGCCATATTAAAGATCGAAACAATGAACGAAAATACGAACTTTATTAGCAGGCTGTAGGTATTTTGATATCTGTCGTCCAGATGTGCCGCACGCTTAGGGGGCCAGGATGGCAATGAAGCCAATCCTTTTTTCCCTTCGCACACTGCACTCAGAACGCCAAGTTTTTTATCAAACGACATGACGTTCAAGCCTGTTTTTAGGAAGTCGGGGTCAAAGACCGTGTCGGCATCCATCGTGACGATAAACTCAGGTATCGTGCCCTCTTTGATGAGGTGGCGAAACCCGGTATTCAGTGCACCAGCCTTTTTATAGGTATTGCCCGATGTCTCAAGAACGGTGACGCCCATTCCTTTTGCAATATCGACAGTTTTGTCCGATGAATTATCGGATATAACGACGATTTGGTCAGGAGTGCGCGTTAGATTCTTGAGTGAATCGATTGTCGCAGCTATGTCTTTTTCCTCGTTGTGAGCAGGAACAAGAACCGCTACGGTGTCTCGTAGAATTCGTAGGTTTTCAGGCGAAGTCTCGATACGCCGTGGAGGCGGATGTTTGACATACGCCTTGCGGTTTATAACACTTCTCGTCTGAATAGACGGCCTGAGCACCGTATTCATTTTTTATCATCCTTCACTATATATGGCCATATCTCGAAACGAAAACATTCGTATCCAGATACGGCCATATTGGAAGGACATATTCATGTAAATTGTCAATGAGCGCTTAAAGCTTTTCGATTATAACAGTAATATGTGATTAGCGCAAGATTAATTTTATTCTTACATTGTACGATCGGATTATTTAACGAGTGGATAGTACGACACATTTTGCACTTCCATTCTCCATGGTCCGTGCTCATCCTGAATCTCCCCGCCACCCGTTCCGCCCATAGCCAGGTTAAAGATGACATATAGTTGATTGCCGTTGCCAAATGGCCAATGATTTGAATCGTCCGATGTTTTATCGAATGAATGGTATGGCGTATCGTCTACTGTCCATGTAATACTGTCCCGTGATATCTCTATCCCGTAGGTGTGGAATGCTTTACTAGCATCTGGTATGGTTATTTCATTTGCACTGCTCTGCGCGTAGGTGTGGACCGTACCCTCAACGATGCCGGGACTGTGACCGTAGTGTTCCATGACGTCAACTTCACCGTTCTGCATGTAGGCGCGCGGATCGTCACTCGGTGCCGCAAGCGCGTTAGTGTGAATCTCATTGTCAGAAAGGAGCCAAAACGCAGGCCATGTCCCCGCTCCTTCGGGTAATTTCATTCGTGCTTCAACTTTTCCATATTCGAAGGTAAACGCGCCTCTGGTGTCGATGCGTCCAGATGTATAATCGAACGATTGCTTGTCCGGGTCGTCCGGATAGGTGTAATCTGCGCGGTGAGCTTCTATAACTAGACCGACGCCCGGTTCGATCCGAACATTTTTATTCTGCGAAGTATACGCCTGCTTTTCGTTGTTGTAGCCAGGCACTCGATAATCTGTCTCGTAATGCCAGATACCCGTGTCGAGCCTGGTATCTTTCATGGCGGCAAAATCTTGCGTCCATGCTGGCTCAACAGAGAATTCGGCTCTGTCTCGGAGTGCGTCGATTGGGTGTTTGCTTGGGGTGTTGTCGAGGTTCAATATCGCCACACTGGCAATTGCTGCACCCCCTACGAGGCCAGCTAAAAGATATGTCCGTCGTCGGATTTCCGTACGCTTTTCATTTTCATACCGATTTATCATAGGTCTATAGTAACGTGATTTTTGACAAAAGTATATACTTATGATGCGGCATCTTGCTTAATTTTATCGAGTGCATCGTTAAATCCATTTGACGTCAATGATGAGCCAGCTACTCGGCTCAGTTCAACCTCGTCGATGTTTTTACCGATGACGAGCGGTCGGTAGCCCGACGCAAATTTTGACTGGTATACTTCAGTGTCGCCACCACTTGCTCGTTGCTCAAGAGTGACATCTTTTATGATGTTATTTTCTAGCGTAACGGTCAGTCCGATCGATTCAGTGCCGCCTGGAGTGCGGTACGAGCCACTCGAGGTGTATTCCCCGTCCTTCAGTCTGGTTGCTGAGGCAGTGTTTTGGGTTTGTACCATGTCTTGAGTGGTATTCATCGATGTTGGCGTTTGCGTCTTGTCGTTGTCAAGCGCCATAAGGCCAGCCGTACTTGCCGACAGTAGAACGATGACGATGAGTGCCGCCACGTTTGGGTGTATTTTATGCGGTACATTCATGACTTCTGACCTTCCTCGTATGGTTTCGCTGCCTGCTTCTTTTATTCATTATACCAATAGTAGCCCCGAAATTCTCTGATACATAGACAGATCAATGCGAAAGAAAATATAATATTCTTTCCTGTACGAGATCAGTAGCCTGAATCGGCGAATGGTGAGTAACCTCTTCTTCGAAAACTGTAATTGCTTCGCTGATATCATGAAGGACTAAGTTGTTTGCGTATTCCACACGGTCTTTTAACCCAACTATCAGCATAGTGCGTACGCTGATAGTTTTTAGGTCGTCGAAAGCCTCTGCTTTCTCAATGACGTTTTTTAGGGATCTTTCACGTGCCGCTCGTCCATGGTTGCGAATATAATAGCCGGCGAATGTTTTTATTAATGCCCATCCTAATCTTCGATAGTGTGAGTCCAGTAGGAAGCGGTATAACCTGTTAGTTGCGCGAAGTGTCGCATATGCCTCGGCGCTATCCTTGTAGAGTGGTGGGTGTAATAATATCAATGCCCAAACGCTGCCGGGATGTAATCGTCCATAACGGGCTGCGAGAAGTGCTCCCATTGAATGTCCGATCAAAATATATGGCGATGATAGGTGAAGATCTTTAATGCTAGCGTGCAAGTACGAGACATGTGCATCGTAGGAATAATCGGAATGACGTGGCCTTGGGCATTACCAAACCCTAAGAGATCGATGGTGACTACTCGATAGCCCGCGCGTGTAAGGTGTGGTTGTAATTTCTTCCAATATCGAGACGAGGACAGGAAGCCATGCAGGAGGATGATTATCCGTCCTTCGCCGCCGAAATTTGTAACTGGTGGCTTACGTCCGTAGGGTAACGAGGAGTGTATCATAGTGTAGTGAAATGCTGTCGCTGTGCTATTTTACATCTGGCAACATCACTAAAAGTTGCTGCATTTTGTATTTAATCTGATCGATGACTTCCCTACCGTGATTAGATTCTACATGCTCTAAGTTGGCGCCAAGTTCAGCGACATCCAGAAGCGGCGGATACAAGTCATAGTAACGCTCAATGTCGGCCCGTCCACTGAAAAGATCAACAATTAACTGACCCATGGTTTTATAGGAGTGTTTTTGATCGTTCTTTAGTATCTTGCTGATGCGATCGTAGATAGTATTAATGTCGTCGTGTTCCATGTCTAATAGCTAGTATACTAAATTATTGATCATGGTGCGGTCTGTCGACCCATTATATGAATGCCTAATGGGTAGGTATTCATATAGCATTTGTTCTGACTGACTGCACATTAGCAGTGGCATGGTGTGGCAATAAGATAATGGTATGTCTCGTACAAAAACCCCGCGGTATGTACGCGGGGTCATGTCTTATGTTTATTTGTATACTAGCTTTCTGTCGAACAGATCTTGGCCTGGCGCGCTTTTAGGAATGCTTGCATTCGTTTTTGCAGTAGTATGTCTATCTTGACCGGCTGAGATTGTCGACGTAATGTTTCGATATATCGTAGCCATTCGCGGTTGTCTGTTTGATTATTCATACTGTTTCTCCAAAGTTTAAGAAATTAAAAAACAACTAAAACAAAACTGTTTAGCTGTAACGGATTTCGGGTTATGGAGCTGCCTGATAGATTAACTGACCGTTATCAGTGTCATCGTGACAGGAAACTTGATTGTATAAAAAGACGCGCAGGGACCGGAGTGTGGTTGTCTGCATTAAGTATACTCCTCACGCTTGTGGGTGTGCAAATAAAACAAAAGCCCTACGTACGAACGCAGAGCCTTTGCTCGATGCGCATGTTACGTAAGGCTATCCCTTAGGTTTCGTCGTTCAACAGGATGATGATGTCATCTAACGAACACTCGCTCACGCTTGTTTTACCAAGGGGGAGATAGAATGTCAGATCGCCTATCGCTGCGCCAAGAACGAACAGCATTATCATGTTGTCCGGGTCTGTGGTCCACGGTATGCCATGTCGGTCAGTGCCAGCGTGGCTGAGTAAAAGACCGGTACCCTGCGATTTGCGACATTGTAGCGGCAGGCTGTACAAAAGGTCGAGGATTTCTTCCTTGTGCAGCGCCAGCCTTTCAGTACTGAAACTTTTTCCTGCACCGACAACATCCATTACTTCTGTCATCGGTTCGGGTGTATCCGTGTCTTTGTAGAGACACTGGGCGTAGATGTTTTGAACACACGCTTCTATGTGTGTGCCGACGTTCGTCATATGATCCTCGCTGTTCGATTCGACTTCAAAGGGCATCCAGATGAAAACTGAATATCATATAATAATAACATTTTTACATTGTTTATGCAAACGCATGCATCAAC